>DASWUP010000120.1:0-2715 GCA_036401635.1 Steroidobacteraceae bacterium | reverse complement strand
GGCATCATTTACACCTGCCCGATGCATCCGCAGATCCGGCGCAGCGAGCCCGGCAACTGCCCAATCTGCGGCATGGCCCTCGAACCCGTCGACCCGACGGTAGCGGGCGGCACCAGTCCCGAGCTGCTCAACATGACCCGTCGCTTCTGGATCGGCGCCGCGCTCGCCGCCCCGATGCTGGTGCTCGAGATGGGCGCGCATATTTCAGGGCTCAACCTGCATCACTACCTCGCCCCGCGCCTGGCGATGTGGATTCAGTTCGCGCTCGGGACCCCCGTCGTCCTCTGGGCGGGTTGGCCGTTCTTCGAGCGTGCAGGGGCGTCCGTGCGCAATCGCTCGCTGAACATGTTCAGTCTGATCGCACTCGGTATCGGCGCCGCCTATCTTTACAGCCTCGCGGCGACTTTCGTGCCTGGCGTGTTCCCGGCTGGATTGCAACAGGCTGGCATCATTCCCGTCTACTACGAGGCGGCGGCAGTCATCACGGTGCTCGTGCTGCTCGGGCAGGTGCTGGAGCTTCGGGCGCGCGAGCGCACAGGCGGCGCCATCAGGGCGCTCCTGGATCTGACGCCCAAGACCGCGCGGCGCATTCGCGATGACGGAAGCGACGAGGAGGTACCGCTCGAGCAGATTCACGTTGGTGACCGCCTGCGCGTGCGCCCCGGCGACGGTATCCCTGTGGACGCCGTGGTGTTGGATGGCAAGAGTGCGGTCGATGAATCGATGGTGACCGGTGAATCGATGCCGGTCGAGAAGGACCCCGGCGCCAAGGTCATCGGTGGCACGATCAATGGCACCGGCGCCTTCGTCGTTCGTGCGGAGAAGGTCGGATCGGAGACGATGCTTTCGCGCATCGTCCACATGGTCGTCGAGGCACAGCGCAGTCGTGCACCCATTCAGCGCATGGCCGATGAGGTATCGGCGTGGTTCGTCCCGGCGGTCATGCTCGTCGCGCTATTGGCCTTCGTGGCGTGGCTCTTCTGGGGACCGGCGCCAGCGCTCGCGTACGCGTTTGTGGCGGCGGTCTCCGTGCTCATCATTGCCTGCCCCTGTGCGCTCGGACTGGCGACGCCCATGTCCATCATGGTCGGCCTCGGCAAGGGTGCTACCGCAGGCGTCCTCATCAGAAGCGCCGAGGCGCTCGAGCGCTTTGAGAAGATCGATACCCTCGTGGTGGACAAGACCGGCACGCTGACGGAAGGTAAACCGCGTGTCGTCGCAGTGGTAGCGGAAGAGGGCTTCGACGAGCCCAGCGTCTTGTCGCTCGGAGCAAGTCTCGAGCTTTCGAGCGAGCATCCGCTCGCAGCCGCTATCGTTGCCTCGGCGCGTGAGCGCGGCCTCGCGCTGCAGGAGGTCACAGAGTTCGGCTCCGTCACAGGCAAGGGTGTCACGGGCGTCGTGGCCGGGCGGCGGGTGGCGATCGGCAACGCCGGGCTCCTTACGGATCTCGGCGTGGAAAGCTCCGGCTTGGAAGCGCGCGCGCAGGCCCTGCGGCGGGACGGTGCCACCGCGATGTTCGTCACCATCGACGCACGACCCTCTGGAATCATTGCGGTCGCCGATCCCATCAGGCAGAGCACCCCGGCGGCACTCGAGAGCCTGCGGCGCGAGGGCATCCGGATCGTGATGCTGACGGGCGACAACCGCACGACCGCACAAGCGGTGGCGGCGAAGCTCGGCATCTCGGACATCGAGGCCGAGGTTCTGCCGGAGCAGAAGTATGCAACGGTCCGGCGGCTGCGGGGCGAAGGTCGCGTGGTGGCAATGGCGGGCGACGGTGTGAACGATGCGCCGGCGCTCGCCGAGGCGGATGTCGGCGTAGCTATGGGAACGGGGACCGAGGTCGCCATGCAGAGCGCTGGCGTGACGCTCGTGAAGGGTGACCTGGCGGGAATTGCGCGAGCGCGTTCGCTCAGTCGTGCGACGATGCGCAACATTCGGCAGAACCTATTCCTCGCCTTCATCTATAACGTGCTCGGCGTGCCCATTGCGGCCGGTGCGCTATACCCTGTCCTCGGCTGGCTGCTGAGCCCGCAGGTCGCCGCCGCCGCGATGTCGCTGAGCTCGGTCTCGGTGGTGGGAAATGCGCTTAGATTGCGTGCGACGAAACTCTAGCGTGTCGCGGGTCTAGCCAAGCGCGCGCTGGGGCGAGCTTGGCTGATACGCTAATTTCGCCTACCCGCCGGGCGATCACCCGCGCGGGGCAACGGACTACTCCCTCCTTCGAGCTTGAAACCTGCGTGCTTTCACGCGGTTTCCACAGACCTTCATGTTGCACCACCGCCGAGTGTGATTCTTGCTTGTGTCGAGGAAGAGCCAGCGGCAGGTTTCGACTCCGCACGCGCGCACCCGGTGCACCTCGTCCGAGAGCATGAGATCGGAGGCTGCCTGCGACAGGATCCATACCGGCAGCTCTGCCTCTGTACCGAATCGCCCCCAGCCCCATGCCAGGGCTGATCGCTCTTTCGAGCCCCTGGCCGACTGCGCCCACCGCAGTTCTCGGTGCCGGCTCGCGCTGATGAAGTGCCGCTCAAGGACCCGAATATCCGCCGCTGATGGAGAGTGCCCATCCAGGCGGCCGTACAACGCTGCCGCCGCCGCCTCGCGCAACTCCCGTGCGGACTGCACCGCTCGCCCTGCCGCGCTTTGGTTTACTGCTCTGGTGAGCAGCCGGACGTGCTGGCTAGTGAGCAGTTCGGTCTGCTCCATGAATCT
>DASWUP010000119.1:0-3939 GCA_036401635.1 Steroidobacteraceae bacterium | reverse complement strand
GCAATGGCGGAGGCAAACACGCTGGCGGCGGCGAGGATGACGAGGTTCGCTCCCAGCCAGTCGTCGGGCTTCTGCAGCAGCCGCTCCAGCACCCGCGCGGTGCCGTGCCCGGCTAGCGCGCGATGCCTGATGCGGTAGCGGTTGACCGAGAGCATCGCGACTTCGGTGCCTGATGAGAAGGCTACGATGATCAGCAGCCCGAGCAGCGCCAGCAGCGGCGGGGCGTTCGAAGCGAAGTTCAAGGCGGCATCCCTTCAGTTTGCGACCGCGCTAGCATAGAGGCTTAGGGCTTTAGCGGGAAAAGCGCCCCCGCGACCCTATAATCACCCCTTCCCGACACCTGCCCACGGTTTGTCATGTTCGATCATCTGACGGCGCGCCTGTCGCGCACCATCGAGAATCTGCGCGGCCGCGGCCGGATCACCGACGAGAACGTCGCCGAGACGCTGCGCGAGGCACGCGTCGCGCTGCTGGAAGCGGACGTCGCGCTGCCGGTGGTGAAGTCCTTCATCGAGTCGGTCAGGGCCAAGGCGCTCGGCACCGAGGTGCTCTCGAGCCTGACGCCAGGCCAGGCGTTCATCGGCATTCTGCACGAGGAGCTGGTGCAGCTCATGGGCGGATCGGGTGCGCCCTGGAAGCTGCGCGCACAACCGCCGGTGGTGCTGCTGCTGGCAGGCCTGCAGGGTGCCGGCAAGACCACCACCGCCGCGAAGCTCGCGCGCTGGCTGATCGAGCGTGAACGCAAGCGCGTGCTGCTCGCCAGCACCGACGTGCGCCGGCCGGCTGCGATGTTGCAGCTCGAGCGCCTCGCGGGCCAGGTGCAGGCGGACTACTTCGCCGCGAGCGCCGATGAGGCTCCGGCGGCGATCGCGCGCTCGGCGCTCGCGCGGGCGAAGAGCGGAGTGTTCGACGTGCTCATTGTCGACACCGCCGGCCGCTTGCATGTGGATGAGAGTCTCATGGCCGAAGTGCGCGACATCGACGCCGCGGTGGGCTCCGCCGAGCGCCTGTTCGTGGTGGACGCCATGGCCGGGCAGGATGCGGTGAACGCCGCGCGCGCCTTCGGCGCGGCGCTCGATCTCACCGGCATCATCCTCACCAAGGCCGATGGCGATGCGCGCGGGGGTGCGGCACTGTCGGTGCGGCAGGTCACCGGCAAGCCGATCGTGTTCATCGGTGTCGGCGAGAAGACCGAGGCGCTCGAGCTCTTTGACCCCGAGCGCATGGCCTCGCGCATTCTCGGCATGGGCGATGTCGTGAGTCTGGTCGAACAGGTTCACCGCCAGGTCGACACCCAGGAGGCCGAACGCTTGGCGCGCAAGGCACTCAAGGGCAAGAGCTTCGACATGGTGGATCTGAAGAGTCAGCTCGAGCAGCTGCAGAAGATGGGTGGCGTGGGCGCGCTGCTGGACAAGCTCCCCGGGGCGATGGCCAGGAAGAGCGCCGTGTCGGCGGATCAGGGCGACCGGGACCTGCGACGGCAGATCGCCATCATCAATTCCATGACCCCTCGCGAGCGGCGTAACCCCGCGCTCATCGACGGCTCGCGGCGCCGGCGCATCGCCGGGGGCTCGGGCGTGCAGGTTCAGGACGTGAACCGCCTGCTGAAGCAGTTCCTCGAAATGCAGCGGGTCATGAAAAGCATGAAGGGCGGGCGGCTGCAGCGGCTCATGTGCACCTTCAAGGGCGGTATGCCGCCGGGCTTCCCCGGCGGCTAGGTGCGTGGAAAAACTGGCGCAGGATTCGCCGCCTGCGTAGAATCCGCGCTCTTTTTTGGGCGGCCCTTTTGGGGCGTCCTCTGGAACGAGAGCGATACGATCATGGTAACCATTCGCCTGACGCGGCGCGGGGCGCGCAACCAGCCCTTCTATCACGTGGTCGTAACCGACAGCCGCAAGCGCCAGGGCGGTCCGAGCCTGGAGCACGTGGGGTTCTTCAACCCCATAGCCCGCCGCGGCGAGCAGAAGCTCAAGCTCAATCTGCCGCGCATCGACTATTGGGTTGGCAAGGGCGCGCAGCCTTCGGACCGGGTGCGCACGTTGGTCGCTTCCTACCGGAAACAGGCAACCGCCTGAGCCCGCCGGGGTGACGCCGCGCGGGCCTCGAGGTCCGCAGGTAACGAGAGCAGCCGTGGTGTGGGTCGAACTGGGTCGCCTGGGTGCGCCCTTTGGGCTCAAGGGCTGGATTCACGTCGAATCGCACACCGATCCTCCGCACGGGCTCCTGGAGTACCGGCAGTGGGTCCTGAGGCTCGCCAGCGGCGAACGTCTCACGCGGCGCGTCATGGAAGCGCGCGCCCAGGCGGACGGGCTGGTCGCGCATCTGGAAGGGGTGGCGGACCGGGACGAGGCTGCCGCGCTCACGGGAGCGGTGGTGGAGGTGGATCGCGCGGCGCTGCCGCCGCCGGGTGATCGCGAGTACTACCGCGCGGATCTCGTGGGCTTCAGGGTCCGCAACCTCGAGGGTGAGGAGCTCGGCACGGTGAACCGCTTCGTCGATATGCCGCACGGCGCGGTGATGGTGACGCAGGCTCCGGGCGGGCGCGAGCATTGGGTGCTCGCGCTACCCAAGCACCTGCGCAAGGTGGACCTGGCGGCGGGCACGATTGTGGTGGACTGGCCGGCGGAGCTGGAATAGAAGGCTCCATGAAGATCGAGGTGGTCACGCTGTTTCCGCGCATGATCGCGGGAGCCCTCGAGTTTGGCATCGTGGGGCGCGCCATCGCCCGCGGGCTCATGAGCGTGGGGACGGAGGATCCGCGTCTGCACGCCAGCGACGCGCATCGTACGGTCGATGATCGTCCCTACGGGGGCGGTCCGGGCATGGTGATGAAACCCGAGCCGCTGCTGGCTGCGATTCGCGCCGCGCACGCGCGGCTGCCGCCGGGGAGCCCGCGGGTGTACCTGTCGGCGCAGGGTGAGCCGTTTGGTCAGGCGCAGGCGCGGGAGCTGGCGGGGCTGGCGGGTGTGCTGCTGCTGGCCGGACGGTACGAGGGCGTGGATGAGCGCGTGGTCGAGCTCGGCATCGACCGCGAGTTGTCGCTGGGCGATTACGTGCTCTCGGGCGGGGAGCTGCCGGCGCTCGTGATCATCGACGCCCTGGCGCGGCTGCTGCCCGGCGCGCTGGGGGATGAACGCTCGAGCGCCGAGGATTCGTTTGCGCAGGGGCTGCTCGAGGGGCCGCACTATACGCGGCCGGAAGTGTTTGAAGGCCGGGGCGTGCCGCCGGTGCTGCTGTCGGGCGATCACGCCGACATCCGCCGCTGGCGGCTGGCGCAGGCGGTGGCCCGCACCGTGGAGCGCCGGCCCGACATGCTCGCGAACGCGCAGCTCGCGCCCGAGGCGCGGCGCGCATTGAATGAGTTCCTCACCGCACGTGCGGCCGGAAGCGAAGATCGAGGTGACTGAACATGAGCAAGATAATCCAGGAAATCGAGAAGCAGCGCATGACCCGCCAGGTCCCGGACTTCAAGCCCGGCGACACCGTGGTGGTACAGGTCAAGGTGGTGGAAGGCGACCGCGAACGAGTGCAGGCGTACGAAGGCGTCGTGATCGCACGCAGCAACCGCGGACTCAACTCCTCGTTCACGGTGCGCAAGATCTCTCACGGCGAGGGCGTCGAGCGCGTGTTCCAGACCCACAGCCCCGCGATCAGCGAGATCGTCGTGAAGCGCCGCGGCAGCGTGCGGCGCGCCAAGCTCTACTACCTGCGCGAGCTGTCCGGCAAGGCCGCGAGGATCGAGGAAAAGATCTGAGGCGCGCGATGGCGGCAGCGAACCGCGCCCCTGCAGGAGAGCGATAGGTCATGACGCCACGTTCGTTTTTCTTCGGTTTGTGGCGCGGCCTGGACGGGCTGCGCAAGGTGCTGCATCTCATCGTGTTGCTGGCGATGTTCGCCCTGGTGGTGGGCCTGCTGCGCGGGGCAGTGCCGCGTATCCCG
>DASWUP010000118.1:0-12137 GCA_036401635.1 Steroidobacteraceae bacterium | reverse complement strand
ATGGCGCGGGTCTCGGGGTCGGCCCCCAGGTTGCCGATGAGAATGACTTTGTTGATGCCTCGCGCCATGGTGAGAGCCCTCGGAAATTGAAATAAGGGGGCGCGGGTCGCTGGCAGCGCCCGCCGCTGTACTTGCGCCCATTCTAGAGGAGGTGTGCGGCTCACGCGAACCGCAAATCGGCACGCAACCGGGCAGAAAATCGGCACATTGCTTTGGGTTTGGGTCTGAGTGGCAGGCACGCGTACAATTTTCGGTTCAATGCAGCAAATTCGCGTGCGCGGCGCGCGCACCCACAACCTGAAGAACCTGAGCCTCGATCTGCCGCGCGAGCGGCTGATCGTGGTCACGGGCCTGTCGGGCTCGGGAAAGTCCTCGCTCACCTTCGACACGCTCTACGCCGAGGGCCAGCGACGCTACGTCGAGTCGCTCTCCGCCTATGCGCGGCAGTTCCTCTCGACCATGGACAAGCCGGACGTCGACAGCATCGACGGCTTGTCCCCGGCGATCGCCATCCAGCAGAAGGCAAACTCCCACAACCCGCGCTCGACCGTCGGCACGGTAACCGAGATCTACGATTATCTGCGCCTGCTGTATGCGCGCGCCGGCACGCCGCGCTGCCCCGACCACGGCATCGATCTCAGCGCCCAGACCGTGAGCCAGATGGTCGACCAGGTGCAGCGGCTGCCGGAGGGCCTTGCTGCGGCGCTGCTGGCGCCGGTGGTGAGCGAGCGCAAGGGCGGGCAGCTCGAGCTGCTGGAGGATCTCGCCTCCCAGGGTTTCGTGCGCGTGCGCATCGATGGGCGTATCCACGAGATGGACGCGTTGCCGCAGCTCGACGGCAAAAAGAAGCACACCATCGAGGCGGTGGTCGACCGCATGCGCACCAAGTCTGACGCGGCGCAGCGCCTGGCGGAATCCTTCGAGACCGCCCTGCGCCTGTCGGGTGGGCTCGCGCGGCTTGCGTTCCTCGATGAGCCCGCACGCGAGGAGCTGGTGTTTTCCAGCCGGCACGCCTGCCCGGTGTGTGGCTACAGCGTGCCGCCGCTTGCCCCGGCGCTGTTCTCGTTCAACAACCCCTCCGGCGCCTGTCCGAGCTGCGATGGGCTGGGGGTGCAGGAATTCTTCGATCCGCAGCGGGTCGTGTTGCACCCGCATCTGTCACTGGCCGGCGGCGCAGTGCGTGGCTGGGACCGGCGCAATGATCATTACTTCCACCTGATCCAGTCGCTCGCGCGTCACTACGGCTTCGATATCGAGACGCCCTGGACGGAGTTGCCCGAGCACGTGCGGCACGTGCTGCTGCACGGCAGCGGCGCGCAGGTGATCGAGTTCAGCTACCGCGAGGATGCGGGACGCAAATCGCGCAAGCGCCACGCGTTCGAGGGGATCCTGCCGAACCTGACACGGCGCTATCGCGAGACCGAGTCGCCGATGGTGCGCGAGGAGCTGGCGCGCTACCTGGGAGTGCGTCCGTGCCAGGAGTGCCAAGGTACGCGCCTGAACCGCGCGGCGCGTTTCGTGTTCGTCGGCGCAAGCAGTCTCCCGGAGCTTGCGCATCTCACGGTCGGCCGGGCGCTGGAGTTCCTGGGCCAGCTCAAGCTTGCCGGCTGGCGCGGTGAAGTGGCGGCGAGGATCGTCAAGGGCATGGTGGAGCGCTTGCGCTTCCTCACCGACGTAGGCCTCGACTACCTGACGCTCGATCGCAGCGCCGAGACGCTTTCAGGCGGGGAATCGCAGCGTATTCGCCTCGCGAGCCAGGTCGGCTCCGGCCTTACCGGGGTCATGTACATCCTCGATGAGCCCTCGATCGGCCTGCACCAGCGCGACAACCGCCGGCTGCTGGCAACGCTCAAACAGCTGCGCGACCTCGGCAATACCGTGATCGTGGTCGAACACGATGAGGAAGCGATCCGGGAGGCCGACCATGTCGTGGACCTGGGACCGGGCGCCGGTGTGCACGGCGGGCACCTCGTGGCGCAGGGCACACCGCGCGACATCGCGGCGAACCCCGCCTCCATCACCGGCCAATACCTCGCGGGCAAGCGCCGCATCGAGGTGCCCGGCCTGCGCATCCGCCCGGATCCGGCGCGGCAGATCCGCATCGTCGGCGCGCGCGGCAACAACCTCGTGCAGGTGACCACGCAGATCCCGCTGGGCCTGTTCACCTGCGTCACCGGAGTCTCCGGCTCGGGCAAGTCGACGCTGATCGTCGACACGCTGTTCGGCCACACCGCCGCGCGCCTCAACGGTGCGCGCGTCGAAGCCGCGCCCTGCGAGCGCATCGAGGGCCTGGAGCAGATCGATCGCGTCATCGACATCGACCAGAGCCCGATCGGGCGCACGCCGCGCTCCAACCCCGCGACCTACACCGGGCTGTTCGCCCCGCTGCGCGAGCTGTTCGCGGCAGTGCCCGAGGCGCGCGCCCGCGGCTACGATGCGGGCCGTTTCAGCTTCAACGTCAAGGGTGGACGCTGCGAAGCCTGCCAGGGAGACGGCGTCATCCGCGTGGAAATG
This sequence comes from Steroidobacteraceae bacterium, assembly GCA_036401635.1. Lineage (GTDB taxonomy): Bacteria > Pseudomonadota > Gammaproteobacteria > Steroidobacterales > Steroidobacteraceae > 13-2-20CM-66-19. Next base: position 9,623 of record DASWUP010000118.1, on the reverse strand, counting down.
CACTTCCTGCCGGACGTGTACGTGCCGTGCGATGTGTGCGGCGGCAAGCGCTACAACCGCGAGACGCTCGAGATCCGCTACCGCGGCAAGAACATCCATGAAGTGCTCGAGATGACCGTGGAGGATGCCGCGCGCTTCTTCCAGAACGTGCCGGCCGCGGCCGGCAAACTGCAGACCCTCACCGACGTCGGCCTGGCGTACGTGCGCCTCGGACAGAGTGCGACCACGCTCTCGGGCGGGGAGGCGCAGCGCGTGAAGCTGTCACGCGAACTCGCCAAGCGCGCCACCGGCAGAACCCTCTACATCCTGGACGAGCCTACCACCGGGCTGCATTTCCACGACGTCGAGCAGCTGCTGCATGTCCTGCACCGCCTGCGCGACGAAGGCAACACCGTCGTGGTCATCGAGCACAACCTCGATGTCATCAAGACCGCCGATTGGGTGATCGACCTGGGTCCGGAGGGCGGTGAAGGCGGCGGCGAGGTCATCGCCACCGGCACCCCCGAGGACGTTGCCGCAAGCGAGGCGTCCTGGACCGGGAAGTACCTGCGACCGCTGCTGGCACGGGACCGCCACCGCGCCGCCGCCGTAAGTGCCTGATTGACTTAGCTTTGGCCTCCAGGCGGCGATGCGATTGCAAATGCGAACCGTTCTCATTCATACTAAGTGCCATGGACGCCGTCGTCGCACCTGAAGGCCTCGCTCTTGACCCGGGCTTCGTGAGCCTCGCCGCCCTGCCTCCGGGCACGACCGGGCGGGTGGTGGGTGTCGGCTCCGGCGCGTGCGCCCTCTCGGCACTCGAGCGGCGGCTCCTCGAGTTCGGCTTCGTGAGCGGCGAGCAGGTGGAAATCCTCGCCGAGGCGCGCCCCGGGCGCGATCCGTTCGTGGTGCGCGTCGGTCACACCACGCTGGCGCTGCGCCGGCGCGAGGCGCAGAGCGTGTGGGTAGAAATTTCGCGCTCCGGATCCGGCGCACCACCCCGCGAGGCACCCGGTTGCCTGAGCGAGCGGGTAGAAATTTCGCGCTCCGGACGCATCCGATGAACGCCCCCGCGGCCGCGGCGTTGGCCGCGCCGCAGCTCAGTCTCTCGCTCATCGGCGTTCCGAACTGCGGCAAGACCGCGCTCTTCAACCGCCTGACCGGCAGCCGCCAGAAAGTCGCCAATTACCCCGGCGTCACGGTCGAACGCAAGGAAGGCCGCCTCATCGGACCGCGCACCGGACGCATCTTCCGCGTCATCGACCTGCCCGGCGCCTACAGTCTCGAGCCTGCGACACTCGATGAGGCCATTGCCCGCGACGTGGTGCTCGGCCGGCACGCGAGCGAGCCCGCGCCCGACCTTCTGGTGTGCGTCGTCGACGCGACCAACCTGCGCCTTAACCTGCGCCTGGTCCTGGAGCTTAAGCGGCTCGGGCGGCCCATGATGGTCGCCCTCAACATGAGTGACCTCGCCGCGCAGCGCGGCTACACGCTCGATCGCGCCGCGCTCGAGCGTGCGCTCGGTGTACCGGTGGTGCCGACCGTCGCGGTGCGCTCCGGCGGCGAGCGCGCGCTAGTTACGGCCATCGACACTTACGGTTTCACCACTGAGGCGTTGGCGCGCGCCCGCGCGCGCCACCAGAGCGCGCCGCCGGCGACCGCCGCCGACATCGAGGCCACGCAGCGCGAAGTGCGCCGCGTGTTGCACGAGGCCGGCTATCGCGTCCCCGCGCGCCTGATCGTGCTGTCGCGCCTCGACTCGGTGGTGCTCAACCCCGTCGCGGGACCCCTGCTGCTCGCGATAGTGCTGTTCCTCATGTTCCAGGCGGTGTTCAGCTGGGCCAAGGCGCCGCAAAACATCATCAACGGTGGCGTGCAGGGCCTGAACACCTGGCTGAGCGGCGTGCTGCCGCCTGGGCCGCTGCGCGGCCTGCTGCTCGATGGCGTGGTCGCCGGCACCGGCAGTGTGCTGGTGTTCCTGCCGCAGATTCTCATCCTGTTCCTGTTCATCCTCGCGCTGGAGGATTCCGGCTACCTGCCACGCGCCGCGTTCATGCTCGATCGGCTCATGGGGCGGGTGGGTCTCTCGGGCCGCGCGTTCATTCCACTGCTGTCGAGCTTCGCGTGCGCCATCCCCGGCATCATGGCGGCGCGCACCATCCCCTCCTCGCGTGACCGTCTCGCGACCATCATGATCGCGCCACTCATGACCTGCTCGGCGCGCCTGCCGGTGTACGCGCTGCTCATCGGCGCGTTCATTCCGCAGCGCGCCATCGGTTTTTTCAACCTGCGGGGACTGGTGTTGTTTGCCCTGTACCTGGCGGGCGTCGCGAGCGCGCTGGCGGTAGCCTTCGTGCTGAAGCACACCATGATGCGCGGCGAGTACCGGCCGCTGCTGCTGGAGCTGCCCGAGTACCGCTGGCCGCACCTGCAAAACCTGGTGCTGGGCCTGTGGGAGCGCACGCGCATTTTCCTGACGCGCGTCGGCACCATCATCCTCACGCTGATGGTGGTGCTGTGGTTCCTCGCGAGTTTCCCGGCGCCGCCCGCCGGCGCGTCCGGGCCCGCCATCCAGTACAGCATCGCGGGACTTCTCGGCCGCGGACTCGAGTTCCTGTTCGCGCCCATCGGCTTCAACTGGCAGATCTCGATCGCGCTGGTGCCGGGACTGGCGGCGCGCGAGGTGGCGGTGAGCGCACTCGGCACGGTGTATGCCATGTCGGGCGCCCACGACGTCGCCGGGGAGCTGGCGCCGGTCATCGCGCACGGCTGGAGCGTTGCCACCGGCTTGTCGCTGCTCGCCTGGTACGTGTTCGCGCCGCAGTGCCTGTCGACGCTCGCGGTGGTGAAGCGCGAAACCAACTCCTGGCGCTATCCGCTGTACATGGCGCTGTATCTGTTCGCGCTCGCCTACGCGGGCGCGTTCGTCACCTACCGCGTGGCGCTGATGCTCGGAGGCGGCGCGATCTTGAGCGCCCCGGTATGAGCGCCGTGCTGCAAGAGGTATTGGTGGCGGTGTTGGTCGCGGCCTGCGCACTGTTCAGCACCTGGCGGCTGCTGTCGGCGCGCCTGCGCCTGCGGTGCCTCGACGCCTTGGGCGCGGTGCCGGGCGCGCGCACGGCGCGCTGGCTCACGGCGCTGCGGCGGCGCACGCTGTCGCGCCTCGGCGCCGGCTGCGGCGGCTGCGCGCAGGCGTCTACGCCGGGCGCGGTCTCCCGGAATCAAACACCTGGCGCACTTCGTCGTTGACGATTCTTTCCTGGTAGCCCCCGCGCGTGTAGCTCGAGACCACGCGGCGCCAGAAGTTCACCGCGCCGGCATTGCGCAGGTACTCGGTGATTTCCCAGCGCCCGGCGAAGCGGCTGAGGATCAGTTGCACGGCGGTCTGGCCGATGCCCAGTCGGCGCCGCGCGCGTGCCACGAAAAACTCCGCCATGCGGTACTCGATACGCGGCTGTGCGCCCGTGGCCGCCATGCGCAGCACGCGCGCGAAGCCCACCGGCTCGGCGCCCTTGAGGATCACCAGCGGAAAAGTGTTCGGGTCGCCGAACCAGTGCGCAATCAGATCCGACTCGCGGTGCCCGACTTCACCGAGTTTGGGAAACAGCCCGGTGCCCGGATTCAGGTCATCCAGGTAATCGCGGTAGACGCTCTGGATCCACAGCCGGTCGGCCGGGGCGGCCCGCGCATCGCGCACACTGACACTCGCGGCAGTCATCGCTCAGACCTTCGGTCATCGCGCCCCCAAAGCGAAACGGCCCGGACAGCTCGCGCGTGCGAACCGTCCGAGCCGTGGCTCTAGCGGTAAGCTATGAGACTTACTGCTTCGGCGGCGTCGACGTGTCAGCCGGCGGCGTGGCCGGAGCGGCGCCTTCAGCCGGCTTGGGGGCTTCCGCGGCGCCCGAGGCCGGCGGCGTCGTGGCAGAGTCAGGAGTGGCAGCCGGAGCAGCCGGAGCAGGAGGAGTTGCAGCCTGGTCCGGTGCTGCGGATTCCTGCTTCGCGCAGGCCGTCAGCATCAGCGCTGCAACGATTGCGCTAAGAGCAAGTTTGGTGTTCATCGATCGGTACCCCGAAGTTTGTGTTCATGAGACAACGACCGCTTAGCGGTCGTCCCGCGCCCCGTCCTGGGCCACGGAGCGCAAATTCTATAGAAGTCCCGGTACGATTGGAAACCCGTTGCCCGTGCCAATGACGTAGTGTCGGGCCGGGGCGACAGCTCAATGTCGCCCGGTGACGGGGGGTTGGCATCATGCTCGAAGACACTTTCGGTGCGCATCTTGAGGCAGTGTGCGAACGCTCGGCGCGCGCGCTGACAGCGTGCGGCTACGGGGGTCTTCTGGTGCATTCCGGCTCGTTACTGGGCGTGTTCGAAGACGACCGCACCTACCCGTTCGAGGCGAACGCCCCCTTCAAGGTGTGGGTACCCCTGCAGGATGCCCCGGATTGCTTTGTCTGGTTCGAACCCGGGTCGCCGCCGCGTCTCATCATCCATCGATCCCAGGACTACTGGCACAAGAGTGCGGATGTGCCGCGCACGTACTGGAGCGGGCACTTCGATGTGCGCACCGCCGCCGACGGCGCCGCCGCGCGCGCGCAGCTGCCTGCCGAGCTCTCCCGCGCCGCCTACATCGGGGATGCGCTTCCGGAACTGACCCGCTTCGGGCTCGGCGCCATCAATCCGCGGCACCTGATGCGACGGCTGGACTATGTGCGTGCCGCCAAGACGCCCTACGAACTGGCATGCCTGCGCGAGGCGAGCCGGCTTGGCACCCGCGGGCACCGGGCCGCCGAACGTGCCTTCAGGGCGGGCGCCTCGGAGTTCGAAATCGAGCTGGCCTTCCTTGAGGCCTGCGGGCAGCGCGAGCAGGAGCTGCCTTACAACCCCATCATTGCGCTCAACGCGGGCGGTGCCGTGCTGCACTACCAAGTGCTGGAGAAGCGCCCGCCGCGCGAGCGGCACTCGCTCCTGATCGACGCGGGGTGCGAGTTCGCCGGCTACGCGAGCGACATCACCCGTACTTACTCGAGCGAGGATGCGGAATTCGCGGCGCTGATCGGCCGCCTGGACCAGATGCAACAGGCACTGTGCGCCGGTGTGCGCGCCGGGGTCGACTGGCGCGACGTACACCTCAGGGCTCACCAGCTCACCGGGGAACTGCTGCGCGAGGCGGACATCATCCGCTGCGGCGCCGACGAGGCGGTTGCCACCGGGCTTACCAGCGTGTTCCTGCCGCATGGCATCGGGCATCTGCTGGGGCTCGAGGTGCACGACGTGGGCGGCTTGATGCGCTCGCCCGAGGGTGGGGACATCCCGCGCCCCGAAGGCCACCCTAACCTGAGGCTCACCCGCGTCCTCGAGGAGGGCTTTGTTGTGACCATGGAGCCGGGGATTTATTTCATCGACCAGCTGCTCGATGCCGCCCGGGCCGACGAGCGCAATACGCGCATCAACTGGCTGCGCGTCGCGGCGCTGTCGAAGTTTGGCGGGATCCGCATTGAAGACGACCTGGCGGTGACGGCCAGGGGCTGCGAGAACCTCACCCGGGACGCCTTTAGCTCGCCGTAACGCGGGCCAGAGGGCGCATTTGTATCACTTGTGAAACAGAAGCTACCGCTTTGCGAGTAGATCCTTGATGTCCTGCAACAATAGCTCTGTCTTGGTGGGCGCAGGAGGTGGCGCGGTCGGGGCCGGCCGTTTGAGCTTGTTGATGGCCTTGACCACGATAAAGATCGACAGCGCGATCAGGATGAACTCAAAGATCGTCTGCAGGAATGCCCCGTACTTGAGCAGCACCGGCTTGCCGGCCGAGTTGGTCGCAACCTGCACAGCCAGATCGGTGAAGTTGACGCTGCCGAGCAGGGGCGAGAGCGAGGGCATGATGACGTCCCCGACCACGGACGCGACGATCTTGCCGAAGGCGCCGCCGATCACAACGCCGACCGCCAGGTCGACGACGCTGCCCTTCATTGCAAATTCTTTGAATTCTGAAGCGAGACTCATGGCGGCCCCCCTCCCCTGGCACCGGTTCTGAGCCTAGCGGATGCGCTCACGCGAGCGCAAACAGCAGGTCACTCGGGGGCGACCTTCTTCTTGCGCGGGCGCTTCTTCGGGGCTTTGGCAGGCGCGGCCTCGCGGGGCGCGGCTTCGGTCTTCGCGGCAGCCGTTGACTTGGCCTTCGTTTTCGCCTTCGCCCGCCGGGTGGTCTTCTTTTTCGCTTCCCCGGCCGGCTCCTCCGGCACCGCCGGAGCGGGTCCATCCACCAGCTGCATCAGCGCCATGGGAGCAGAATCCCCGGGACGCGGGAGCATGCGCAGGATGCGCGTGTAGCCGCCGGGGCGCGCCTTGAAGCGCGGCCCCAGATCCGCGAACAGCTTCTCGACGATCTGCGCATCGCGCAGCCGCGCGAACGCTCTGCGGCGGTTGGCGTCGCCATCGTTCTTGGCAAGCGTGATCAGCGGCTCGACGACCCGCCGCAGCTCCTTCGCCTTCGGCAGCGTGGTGCGGATCGTCTCGTGCCGCAGCAGCGACACCGACATGTTGCGCATCAGCGCGTGCCGGTGCGAGCTGTTGCGCGACAGCTGACGGCCGGAAAGATGGTGACGCATGGCAAACCCTTCGCTTAGATGACGTCGCGCTCTTCGTCGTGCTTGAGTCCCACGGGCGGCCAGCCCTCCAGGCGCATGCCGAGCATGAGCCCGTGGCTTTGCAGCACTTCCTTGATCTCGGTGAGCGACTTCTTACCGAGGTTCGGCGTACGCAGCAGCTCCACCTCCGTGCGCTGCACCAGATCGCCGATGTAGTGGATGTTCTCCGCCTTCAGGCAGTTCGCGCTGCGCACGGTGAGCTCGAGCTCGTCCACCGGACGCAGCAGGATCGGGTCGAACTGCATCTCCGAGACCTTGGTGGCGGCCTCTTCCTCGCCCTGCAGGTCGACGAACACCGACAGCTGGTCCTTGAGGATGCTGCCGGCGCGGCGGATCGCCTCTTCGGCGTCGATGGTGCCGTTGGTCTCGATGTCGATGACCAGCTTGTCGAGGTCGGTGCGCTGCTCGACGCGCGCTGCATCGACCGAGTAGGTCACGCGTCGCACCGGCGAGAAGGACGCATCGAGCTGCAGGCGGCCGATCGGGCGCGTCTGCTCCTCGAAGGCGACGCGCGAGGCCGCCGGACGGTAGCCACGGCCGCGCTCGACGCGCAGCGTCATGGACAGTTCACCGGCCTTGGTCAGGTTCGCGATCACCAGCTCGGGATTGACGACGTCGATGTCATGGTCGGTCTGGATGTCGCCCGCGGTCACCGGGCCCGGGCCCTTCTTGTGCAGGCGCAGCTCGGCGCTGTCGCGCGAGTGCATGCGCAGCGCCACGGTTTTCAGGTTCAGGAGAATGTCGACCACGTCCTCCTGCACACCCTCGATGCTGGTGTACTCATGGAGCACGCCGTCGATCTCGACCTCGGTGATGGCGCTGCCGGGCATCGACGACAGCAGCACGCGGCGCAGCGCGTTACCGAGCGTGTGGCCGAAGCCACGCTCGAACGGCTCGATCACCACGCGCGCCTGGCGCGGGGCCACCGGCTGCACCTTCACCACGCGCGGTCTTAGGAACTCGCTTACAGATCCCTGCATTGCAGTCTCACCTTGCCGGCTCACTTGGACCGGCGCAAAACGGAAAAGTTGGGTCCGCTTACATGGGTACGGCGGGCACCCTTTGCAAGCGAACGCGATTACTTCGAGTACAGCTCGACGACCAGGTTCTCGTTGATGTCGGGCAGGATGTCGTCCCGGCCCGGCGCCGACTTGAACACGCCACGGAACTCCTTATCGTTCACCTCGACCCACTCCGGCAGGCCGACCTGTTGCGCGACGTTCAGCGCGCTCGCGATACGCAGCTGCTTACGCGACTTCTCACGCACCTGGACGATGTCCCCGGCCTTCACCTGGAACGAGGCGATGGTCACCGGCTGCTCGTTGACGGTGATCGCCTTGTGGCTCACCAGCTGGCGCGCCTCGGCGCGCGTGGCTGCGAAGCCCATGCGGTACACGACGTTGTCCAGGCGGCACTCGAGCAGCTTCAGCAGGTTCTCGCCGGTGGCCCCGCTCTTGCGGGCCGCTGCATGGTAGTAGTTGCCGAACTGCCGCTCGAGCACCCCGTACATGCGGCGCAGCTTCTGCTTCTCGCGCAGCTGCAGCCCGTAGTCGGACAAGCGCGTGCGCCGCTCACCCTTGATGCCGCCCGGCGGCACGCTGAACTTGCACTTGCTTTCCAGCGGCTTGACCCCGCTCTTAAGGAACAGGTCGGTGCCCTCACGGCGGGCGAGCTTGCATTTTGGACCAACGTAACGCGCCATATTGTCCTCGTTAAACCTCTAGACCCTGCGCTTCTTGGGCGGACGGCAACCATTGTGCGGAATGGGCGTCACGTCCGAAATGCTGGTGATCTTCAGTCCGCAGTTGTTGAGCGCGCGCACCGCGGACTCGCGTCCCGGTCCCGGTCCGCCGACGCGCACTTCCACATTCTTCACGCCGTGCTCCTGCGCGGCGACGCCGGCCTTCTCGGCCGCCACCTGCGCGGCAAACGGCGTGCTCTTGCGCGAGCCACGGAAGCCGCAGCCGCCGGAGGTCGCCCAGGAGAGCGTGTTGCCCTGGCGATCGGTGATGGTGATGATCGTGTTGTTGAAGGACGCGTGCACGTGCGCGATCGCATCCAGCACGTTCTTGCGCGCCTTCTTGGGCTTTTTGGCCGCCGCGGCCGGTGTGGCCGCGGCGCCCTGCTTGGGTTTCTCGGTTGGTTTCTCGGTTGCTTTCTCGTCAGCCATTTGCTTTCAGCCTTATGCCTTTCCAGGAGGCGCATTCAGCTTGACCGCCTGTTTGCGCGGGCCCTTGCGGGTGCGCGCGTTGGTGCGCGTGCGCTGGCCGCGCACCGGAAGTCCGCGGCGATGACGGATGCCGCGGTGGGAACCGAGGTCCATCAGCCGCTTGATGTTCATCGACACTTCGCGGCGCAGGTCGCCTTCCACCGCGAACTTGGCGATCTGCGAGCGGATCGCGTTGACCTCCACCTCGGTGAGATCCTTCACCTTGGTGGCGGGGTTGACACCTGCGGCCATGCAGGCGGTGCGCGCACGCGCTCGGCCCACGCCGTAGATGTGCGTGAGCCCGACCCACGCGTGCTTGTTCATCGGGATGTTGATACCAGCTATGCGTGCCATGTGTGCTTACCTCACCCCTGACGCTGCTTGTGCCGCGGGTCCGCGCAGATGACGTAGACCACGCGGCGGCGGCGCACGATCTTGCAGTTCTTGCAGATCTTCTTGACCGACGGGCGTACTTTCATGTTTGACCACCCGAACCGCTGCGGCCGTAACCGAGCAGGTTCGCTTTTTTGAGAAGTCCCGGGTAGTGGTGCGACATCGTGTGCGCGTGCAGCTGCGACATGAAGTCCATCACCACCACCACCACGATGAGGAGCGAGGTGCCGCCGAAGTGGAACGGCACGCCCTGCCAGGAAATCAGGATCTCCGGCAGCAGGCATACGAGCATCACGTACAGCGCGCCCCACAGCGTGAGCCGGGTGAGTACCTGATCGATGTACTCCGCGGTCTGCTGCCCGGGGCGGATGCCGCGCACGAACGCTCCCGACTTCTT
>DASWUP010000117.1:0-1594 GCA_036401635.1 Steroidobacteraceae bacterium | reverse complement strand
ACCGCTTGAGCAAGTTCCTGCTGCGCCACGGTCGGCGAGTTCCCGAAGGCACGAGCACCTGGAGCGAGAAGTACCTGCAATGGGTGAAGAGCCAGGTTCACTTCGAGCACACCGCTCAAGAGGTCACGCATGGGGACTACGTGCACGAGGTCGATCATGCGGCCGAGGGTATCGCGCGGCTCGAGCGTTCGATCGATACGGCGCTCGCGAGTCTGCCGGTGAAGATGCGCGCGGTGATCGAGGCGCCGCAGAGCCTGCGCGGGGTCGCGCGGCTCAGCGCCGTGTCGATCATGGCCGAGCTCGGGGAGTTCTCGCGCTTCGCGCATCCGCGCCAGCTGATGGGCTACTCGGGGGCGGTCTCGCGCGAGCACTCGAGCGGTGAGCGCATCCGCCGCGGGCCGATCAGCAAGACAGGCAACGCGCACCTGCGGCGCATCGCGGTGGAAGCGGCCTGGGCCTATCGACACCGTCCTGCAGTCGGCAAGACCCTCGCGGCCCGGCAACGCCGCAGCACTGTGGCCGTGACCGCCCTGGCCTGGAAGGCGCAGCAGCGTCTGCATCAGCGTTACGTACGGCTCATGGCACGCGGCAAGTGCAAACAGCAGACGCTCACGGCCGTAGGGCGCGAGTTCCTGGGCTTTATCTGGGCCATCGGCGTACACGTGGAGCGGGAACTGGACGTTCCGCTGCGCCAAGCCGCCTGACGGCACGCGTATCACCGGACAACGAAGGTGCAAGGCGCAAACGGACAGCGACTGTGGTGGCACGCGCTAAAGGAGAATCCTGGTGATGTCCTATGCGGTGGCCTCCGGGCCGAACCCGCGCTCCTAGTCGCCAGGCCGACGGATCACGACCATGATGGCGAGTGCTCGCACTCGATCCACGAATATCAGAGTGATCAACCGTCGCACATCGCTGCCACGGCCGCTGTCTGCTTGCCCCTGATCCTTCGCAATCATGAACACGCATCATCTACTTCTACTTGACCGGTCGTTCCATATCAGGACTCAGGGGGCGCCTGCGCAGCGGCGCGGCGCAGGAATGTCACGTAGCCGGCGAGGAACTGCTTCAGCTGCTCCTCGACCGCCGCATCCTTCAGGACTCCGGACTCATCGAACACGCTCGCCGCACGTGGCACCTGCAGCCGCCCGCCGAACCACGGCTGCGTGCCGAGCGTGCGCAGCACCGGCAGCCACGCCGCCTGACTGAGGACCGTGCCGCCGAACCCGGACGAGGCGCCGATGAGGGCGAACGGCCGGCCGCCGAACACCCGCTTGATGTCCGATGACGGCCGTGACAGCCAGTCGATGGCGTTCTTGAACACCCCGGGGATGCCGTTGTTGTACTCCGGGGTGACGAGCAGCACCCCGTCGGCGGCGACGATGGCTTGCTTCAGCTGCGTGACCGTGGCCGGGAGTCCCTGGGCCTCGACGTCCCCATCGTAGAGCGGAATGCCGCGGATACTGGTCACTTCCAGGGTTGCCTCGGGCGGCATCAGCCGTGTGGCCGCGCGCAGCAGCGCGCTGTTATAGGAGCCGCGGCGCAGACTGCCGGAAATTCCCAACACCTTCATGACATCTTCCTTAGCGCTCTC
>DASWUP010000116.1:0-8012 GCA_036401635.1 Steroidobacteraceae bacterium | reverse complement strand
GTCCTCGAGCGCTCTGCCGAGCGCGAACTCGAAGTGCAGTCGATCCTCGTCACCCAGGTCGAGCCGTGCCAGGGCCGTGCGCAGTGCCTGCACGTCCGCCTCCGTGAAGCGCAGAGTCTTGAGATTGGCGAGACTCCAGTACGCCTCGCCCAGCGTCGGCTCCATGGAGATCGCGCGCCGGTAGGCCGTCTCGGCCTCGGCGCGTCGCCCTGCGGTCCTGAGGGAATGCCCGTAGCTCATCCAGATCTTCGGCTGCCGCGGAAACTCCTTGAGCACCGCCTCGTAGACCTCGATCGACAGCCCATAGTCGCCGAGATTCGCGAGCACCGCAGCCTTGAGGTTGCGATAGCCCGGGTCGCGCGGCTCCTTGGCGAGCAGACGCTCCACGTGCGGCAGCGCCGCCGCGGGCTGCCCCTGGCGGTTGAGCAGCATGGCGTAATTCTGCCGGGCGGCATGGAAACTCGGGGCGAGCGCGAGGCACTGTTCGAGCAGCTGCTGTGCGTCCGGGTAGCGGCGCAGACGCGCGGCGACCTCGGCGAGCATGCGCAGCGCCGCGACGTCCTTGGGAAACCCTCGCAGATGGGCCCGTAACCGCGCCTCGGCATCCGGCAGCGCATTCGCGATCAGTGCCGCGGCCGCCTCCATGAGCTGCGGGTCGCGCGTGGCCGCCTTGAGGTAGCGGGCCCGTGCCTGATCAGCGGCGCTGGCATCGCCCTGCGCGTCCAGCTGGTCGGCGAGCAAGCGCCACGCATCAGGCGAATCGGGCTGCAACTGTACGGCGTGGTGCAATGCCGCGGCGGCCTCGCTCGCGCGGCCGGCCTCGCCGAGGGCGATCCCGAGCTCAAGGTGCACAGGTGCCGATCGCGGCTGTTCGCGCGCGAGCGGCTCGAGCACCTCGAGTGCCGCCTGCATCCGACCGCCGAGGCGATGCGCCGCGCCGAGGACGAGGCGTGCGCGCGGGTGACCGGGAAGCACCCGCAGGATCTCGACCGCCTGCTCGGTGGCCAGGCCGGGATCCTTCTTGAGAAGCCGCTCAGCGTGAGCGAGCGCGACCTCAAGCGATCCAACGGGCTCCGCTGCGCCACTTCCCCCAGTCATGTCACAAATCTACCACGACCGATCCAGAGGCGCCGCGAGGGCGGTGACGCCGCGGCGTGGCAACAGCGCTCAGCCTCATCTAATGTTGTGCCTCGTGGACATTCACGAGGCAACCCGAAGTTACGAGCGCTGGCTCGCCAAGCGCCTGCCGCTGGTGCGGGCGGATCTGGATCTCAAACACCGGTTGATGGCCGGGAGTGTCTTTTCCTTTCTGCGGGCCACCTTCTATCGCTGGGCGCAGCTCTGGCCGGAGGTCTGCCACGAACTCACCGGCGCGCCGGCGGTGCTGGCGGTGGGTGACCTGCACATCGAGAATTTCGGCACCTGGCGCGATGCCGAAGGTCGTCTGATCTGGGGCGTCAATGATTTCGACGAGGTCGTGATGTTGCCCTACACGCACGATCTGGTGCGCCTGGGCACCAGCGCGCTGCTCGCCATCGAAGAATCGCGTCTCACGCTGTCGGCGCCGCGCGCCTGCGCGTCGATTCTAGAGGGTTACACCGAATCGCTGCGCGAGGCGGGTGGCGTCGCGGTGTTGGCGGAGCGTTATCGCTGGCTGCGCGATCTCGCCGTGGCGCGCCTGAAGGATCAGCACCTGTATTGGGAGCACATGCGCTCGCTGCGCAGCGTTTCGGGGCGAGTGGACACCCGGGTGCGGCGGCTGCTCGAAGCGGCGATGCCCGCGCGCGGGCTCGATCTACGCCTTGCACACCGCCAGGCCGGGGCCGGCAGCTTAGGCAGGCTGCGACTTGTGGCAATGGCCAATTGGCGCGGCGGAATGATTGCTCGCGAAGCCAAGCCACTCACCGCCTCGGCGTGGCTGTGGGCGCGCAATGCGCGCCTCGTGAAGCCGCGCTACGCCGAGCTCATCGGGCGGGCGCTACGCGTTCCGGATCCGTTTCTCGCCGTGCATGGCGAGTGGCTCATCCGGCGACTCGCTCCGGACTGCAGCCGCATCGAGCTCGCGAGCCTGCCGCGCGGCCACGATGAAAGTCGACTGCTGTGGATGATGGGCTGGGAAACTGCCAACATGCACCTCGGCACCCCCAAACAGCGCACGCGCATCCTCACCGATCTCGGGCGCAGGAAAGGAGCGTGGCTCGCCAAGTTCGCTGGGAGCATGGCGGCGGCTGTCGGCCGGGACTGGCGCAGATGGCGCACGGCCCCACGCAACGATTGAAATGAAAGATCTGACGCAAGGGCCCATTACGCGGCAGCTGGTGGCGATGGCAGTGCCGATTGCCATCGGCATGCTGTTTCAGACGCTGTACTTCCTGGTGGATCTGTACTTTGTGGCGCGCCTCGGGGACGCCGCGATCGCCGGTGTCAGCACCGCCGGCACCGTAAGCTTCGTGATCCTGGCGCTGACGCAGATGCTCGGCGTCGGCACCGTGGCGCTGGTCTCGCAGGCGGTGGGCCGCAAGGACCGGGCCGAGGCCAACCTGGTGTTCAATCAGTCGGTGCTGCTGTCGGCGGTCTGCGGCGTGCTTACACTCGCGGGCGGCTTCCTGGTGGGCGGACCCTACGTGCGCTCGGTGACGGCCGATCCAGCGGCCGTCGCCGCGGGTGTGGCTTACCTTTACTGGTACACGCCGGGGCTGGCCCTGCAGTTCGCGCTGGTGGCGATGGGTTCGGCGCTGCGCGGCACCGGCATCGTGCAACCCACCATGATCGTGCAGATGCTGACCGTGATACTGAACACGGTGCTGGCGCCGGTGCTGATTGCCGGCTGGGGCACGCATCATCCGCTCGGCACGGCCGGTGCCGGACTTGCCAGCAGCATCGCCGTCGCGTTCGGGGTGCTGTGCCTGTGGATTTACTTCGCGCGGCTCGAGCATTACGTCGGGCTGCGCCGGCAGCTGTGGGGCCCGCAGCTGCCGGTCATCCGCCGCATTCTCAACGTCGGACTGCCCGCCGGCGGCGAATTTTTCATGATCTTCGTGATCCTGGCAGTGATCTACTGGGTGATCCGCAGCTTCGGTCCCGCGGCCCAGGCGGGATTCGGCGTTGGCGGGCGCGTGATGCAGGCGTTGTTCCTGCCGGTGATGGCCATCGCGTTCGCCGTACCGGCCGTCGCCGGGCAGAATTTCGGTGCGCGCCAGCATGCGCGTGTACGCGAGACGTTCCGCCGGGCAGTGCTGCTGAGCTCGATGCTGATGCTCGCGATAACACTGTTGTGCCAGTGGCGCCCGGAGCTGTTCATCGAGGGCTTCACCCGCCAGCCGGACGCGGTGGCCGTCGGCTCAACCTACCTGCGGGTCATCTCCTGGAACTTCCTCGCCACCGGGCTGATTTTCACCTGCTCGGGGCTGTTCCAGGCGCTCGGCAACACCTGGCCATCGCTGCTGAGTTCGGGGGCACGGCTGTTGACCTTCGTGCTGCCCGCGGTATGGCTGTCGACGCTGCCGCACTTCACCCTCATGCAGGTCTGGTACCTGTCGGTGGCTTCGGTGACGCTGCAGGCACTCACCAGCCTGGTGCTGCTGCGGCGGGAGTTTCGGCGCAAGCTCGCCACGCCACCGGCGCCGACCGGCGGCGCCGCAGGTGATACGGTGCCGGTCGCCTCAGCGGCGGACGGCTGACCGCGCGCTTACTTCGGCTCCTGTCCCGGTTTCGGGTCGGCGAGCGGGAACGACTGCGCGCCGCTCGCCGCCGGTGCCGCTGGCGGTGGTGGCGGGGGAGTGGCCGCGCCGGCCGCAGAGGCCGAGCGCTGCGCAGCGCTTTGCTGCGTACCAGTGCTCTTGGCCACTGCTGCGAGGAAGCGCCGCGCGGTCTCATCCTCGCTCGTTACCGCACCGGAAATGATGTCGCCGGAAGCAACACCGGGCTTCTTGTAGAAGGCCGCGTTCGCCTCGTCGTCGATGGTGATCGCCGTGCCGTCAATCGCCACTCCCGCAAACACGCCGCGGTTGCGCGAGTAGGAGTAGACCTCCGCCTTGAAGCTGGTATCGGTGGCTGCCGATGCCTGACGTCCGACGGGGCCCGCCGCGACCGAGGCATCCGCGCCGAGCGTCACCTTGCCGCCGTTGATGCCTTCCACCCCCTTCGGCGAGGTGAACACCAGGACGATGTCGGTCGATTCCACGCCCCACTGCCAGCCGAAGCTGCCGCCGGTCATGGTGACGAACACCGGGCTGGTGAAGCGCCCCTGCTTGTCGCGCACCACCAGCACGCCGTGGCCGCGGCGCCCGCCGGCGAAGAAGGCGACCTTGGTCAGGTCGGGAATAACCGCAACGCCGTAGGCGCGCTCGAGCAGACGCTCGGGAATCGCGTCGTCACGCGATCCGCGCAGCTCCTCGAGAACCTGGCTCGCCATGAGGAGGCGCCCCTGCTCGCGCGCCTGCGCGTGAGCGTCAGCGGCAGCGCCAGCCAGGACCACACCGGCGAACAACGTGAAGAGAGACAAGCGGATGTGCATGGTGAAAATCCCCCTTCAATCGTCGCCTGTCGCTGCTTGCCGACAGGCGCGAATGAGCAGTAGCGACTTAAGCTCGAAGCTTAACTCACCTCGCACACCGCTGCGCAGTGGCGGCGCGAATCCGCCGCGTGCGGAAAGGTTCAGCGCCGGTTCAGCGCAGCGCGAGGGCGGGTGCGCCTAGAACCAGATCGAGACGAACACCTGGAAGATGTTCGCGTTGAGCTTGTAGAGCGGCTCATTGCCGGCCCCGTAGGTACCCGCCACCAGCGCATTGCGGAAGTCGCCGTAGTTGATCATGAGGTGATCGATGCGCACGCTGGCGCTGCTCTTGCTGATCCAGGGTACGCCGGGCACCGCGAATTGATAGGACGCGCCCGCGCCGAGAGTGTAACTGTGGAAGGCGGCGAGCTCGCGATCGCGACCCATGAAGTTCTGGTAGTTGGCGCGCGGGAATAGGTCGCTGTAGAAGTCCGCGGCGTGCTGGCGGTAGTAGCGCAGGCTGGCGTCTAAAATCCAGCGCTTGCGCACCGGATAGGTGTAATCGAGCTCGGCGGTGTGTGCGACGATGCCCCAGGTGTCGCGGAAGAAGCGATACTGGCCGGTGAGCGCGGCCCGGTAGGGCAGGTAGTACTTCAGCTGCAGGGCGGCGGCATGGCTGGTGCGAGTGTTGGGGTACACCTGATCGGCGAGCGTAAAGCCTGCGCCCTGGCCGGGTGACAGATAGCGGATCTTGCGGTAGGGATTGGCGAGATATCCCTGATCGGTGAGCAGCTCGTAGTTGAAGCCGAGAATGGTGTTGCGTGTCAGGATCTGGCTCAGCGACAGCGAATAGCCGCGGTGATCGGCCCGCTGGTGGAAGGTGGGATCGTTCTCGAGCACTCCTTGCGGGCTCTTGATGTCCCGGAACACCCGGTCCCAGGCGCGGCGGTAGCCGAGTGTGAGCGTGGTCAGATCGCCGAACATGTCCTGGCTGACGGCGAAATAGCTGGTGTTCGCCTTGTAGTCGGGTTCCTTGCTGGTGATGAAGCCCGCGCTGTAGGTGGACTTGCCGTGCAGGTAGTCCGCGCCGCCGCTCCACTGCTCACGCTTCTCGTGGTACGGGCTTGCCGAGAGCTTCACGTCGATGGAGGCGCTCGAGATCATGTCCTCGTAGTAGTTGGCCGAGAGCGACAGCTTGTCGCCCACTTTCTTGCGCACCAGCACGGAGGGACCCTGGATGGTGATGTCACCGCCGTGGTAGGAGTGCCACAGGACATCGGCGCGATCCTCGGGCAGCACGCCGCCGAGCGCCGGTGCGGCGATAACGCACAGCGCGAGCAGCGTGCGTGTGAACGGACTCAGTCCCAGTCCGCAGCGCGTGCGCGCGGAGTGCGCCCCTGCGCTCAATTGCATCCGCAGCCGCCGCCGACGGACCCGGTCGCCCCGCGGGCACCCTCACGGCTCTCGAACACATGATCGAGGTACCCGCTCGAGATCGGATCGCGCCTGAAGGCCATGATGGGATCGGCGAAGTGCTCGCGTTCGTAAGGCTTGACCCAGGGTGTGGGCGCCGCGCAGCCGGCGAGCGCTGCCAGCAGCAGCCCCGCCAGCACGGCCGGCATCAGCGTCACTACTCGCCTCGACCTCGGCAAGCCCGGCGGCACGCGCATCGCGTTACTCCCGGATGAGGCTGCGGATATTGTCGAGATACTCATTCTCGTCACCCGGCTTGTAGCCGCGGTGCAGCATGCGCAGTTTACCGCTGCGGTCGATGATCACGGTGCTCGGCATGCCGGCGACCTCGTACAGCTTACTCACCTTGCTCTCCTTATCGTAGAGGATAGGAAAGGTCACCGGCGTGCCTTTCAGCCAGTCGTCGGCCGCCTTCGCGTCCGGCTCCACGTTCACGCCCAGCAGTGTGAACCCGAGCTTGTTGTACTTCTTATAGATGCTCTCGAGCAAGGGCATCTCCTGGCGGCACGGGCCGCACCAGCTTGCCCAGAAATTGATCATCACCACCTGGCCGTGGTACTGCGCAAGGCTCACATCCCGGCCGCCGCGGGCGGCGAGCGTGAACTGCGGTGCGGCGCCGCCGGACGATCCCGTCAGCGCCGGCAGGGCGATGGCGAGCGTGGCGGCAATGGCTGCGATACGGTTCTTCATCGTGCGTTCCTCTAGAAGAAGACGGTCGTACCAATGCGCGCCTCGAGGTTGTTGGTGAGCTTGGTGGTGCCCAGCAGGCTCGACTGGAACACGCGGTCCTGCACGGTGATATGCACCGCCAGCCAGTCTGTCGGCACGACACGGAAGCCGGCCCCAAAGTTCACCGTGAACTTCGTATCCCCGGCGAAATCGGTGCCGCCGATGCCGCCGAGGAGATAGAAGGCGCTCGTCATGGCGACGCCGCGACCGATAAAGGCTTCGCCCGGCAGAAAGTTGTAGCCGAGTGACAGGTCGTAATACGTGAAGCGCCTCTCAGACTGGGTAAGTAACTGAATGTTGCCGCCCAGGGTCTCGAAACTGGTGCGTCCGCCGCGCGAACGGCCGGCCTCGGCCTGGAAGAAGAAGTCCTCGGTGATGTGATAGGCGGCGGTGATCCCGTAGACCGGATGAGTGCCGAAGTCCTCGATCGACAGCACACCGTAATCCAGGCCCATCTCGACGTTGGAACTTCTGATGCGCGGCACGGTGATTTGGCGCCGCGCCACCTCCGGTTCGATCACGCGCGGCGGCGCGTTCTCATCCTGAGGCGACTCGCTTGCCGGCGGCTGCGCACTCTGCGCCCGGTTCGCGGCGCGGCGTTCGGCACGGTGGTGATACCAGTCGCGCACCGAGGCGCAGCCGGCAAGAGCCGCCAGCGCCGTCAGAAGAAGAATGCGAATCCCAGTTTCCATTCGTCTGCTACCTCGTTCCGGTTGCGCTTCGTGAACACGTAATGGCTCTTGTATTCGGCACGGAGAAAAAAGCGCCGCGTCAGGTAGTAGCGTACACCGCCGCCGACATAGGCCGTCTGTTCGGTGCGGTTGGCGGCCCGCACCAGAGTCGCCTTGGGCTCGACGTGCACCAGCCCCCCGCCGAGCATCAGCAGCGGCGACCAGCGTGCCTCGGGGGCGATCACGTGCGTCAGCCCCACATCGGCGGTGACGCCGTTGGAGAACTTGCCGAGGAATTGCCCGAGCGCGCCCTCCAGCGCCAGCTGCGAATTGAACGACAGCGAGCTGTAAGCGGAAACCAGCGTCGCGCCGCCATACTGCCCCGCAAACATGCCCATCTCGAAGCGATGCGAGGTGAAGCCGGCGCGGTCGCCGAGATTGAACTTGAACGGCGAGCCGTCCGCCAGCACGGTCCTCAGCATGTCCTGCTGCGAGGCCCAGCCTTGCACGCCGTGCTCGGTGCGCACCTTGAACCAGTCAGTGCGCCGAAACAGCACATCGACACTGGCATCGCGCGGCACCACGTGAAACACCGGATAGCCGCGGCCCGGACCGGTGTGCAGCTCCAGGTACGGCTGCGCCAC
>DASWUP010000115.1:0-15532 GCA_036401635.1 Steroidobacteraceae bacterium | reverse complement strand
GCTCGCGCTCTCGAGTATCGAGGTGATCGTCACCCGCAACGACACCCTGGACCATATTTTCAGGCGCCTGAAACTCAACCTCGCCGACCTCGCCTCGCTGCGCAGTCTGCCCGGCCTGCGCGCCGGCCTCGACAGCCTGCGCCCGGGCGAGTCGCTGCGTTTCACCCACAAGGACGGCGAGCTCTTCGGGCTCGAGCGCCGCTTGAACGAGAGCCAGACACTCAAGGTGTCGCGCGAGCCGTCGGGCCTGAAAGCCGACGTGCTGCAAAATCCGCTCGAGACACGCAGCCGCACGGTACGCGGTGTCATCGATCACTCGCTTTTCGAGGCCGTCGCAGCCGCCGGCGCGAACGACCAGACCGCCGTGGCTCTGGCAGATATTTTCGGCTGGGACGTCGACTTCGTGCTGGACGTGCGGCCCGGGGACGCCTTCGTCGTCACCTACGACCAGATCTGGCGCGACGGCGCCTACCTGAGGGATGGTTCGATCCAGGCGGCGGCGTTCGTGAACCAGGGCCGCACGTTCAGGGCCGTCCGCTACAGCGACCCCGAAGGCGGCTCGCACTACTACACGCCCGATGGCAGAAGCCTGCACAAAGCGTTCCTGCGCGCGCCCGTGGAGTTCACACGCGTGAGCTCGCGATTCAACTCGGCGCGCCTGCACCCGATCCTGAACCGCATCCGGGCTCACCAGGGCGTCGACTACGCCGCGCCCACGGGCACGCCGGTGCGCGCCGCGGGCGATGGGCGCGTTCGCTTCGCCGGCCGCAAGGGCGGCTATGGCAACGTGGTGGAAATCGAGCACTCCCGGAGCACCGTGACGGTCTACGGACACCTGTCGCGCTTCGCGAGAGACACGCGCGCCGGGGCTCACGTGACGCAGGGGACGGTCATTGCTTATGTCGGCATGACCGGGCTCGCCACCGGCCCGCATCTGCACTACGAATACCGCGTCAACGGGGTCTTCAAGAACCCCCAGACGACGGCCCTGCCGGGTGCGGCGCCCATCGATGCCCGCTGGCGCGCGGACTTCCTCGACCGCTCGGCGCCGCTGCTGGCTTCGCTCGCTGCCCCGCCGCAATCCATGCTGGTCTCGCGCTGAAGCGCTTCCGGAGCCTCCACACCCTCGCGCCTGAGGCTTCAGGTTCACGGCACGGTCGTCTGCCGCTGGTATCCTAACGGCAGTAAGCCTTCTTAGCGGCCAAGCAGGTGTGTTCCGCCGATGGATTCGCCGGACCTCAAGGCGCCCCAGCATTACATCAACCGGGAACTGTCGTTCCTCGAGTTCAACCAGCGGGTCCTCGACCAGGCGTTCGATGAGTCGGTGCCGCTGCTCGAGCGGCTGAAGTTCCTGTGCATCTCCTGCAGCAATCTCGATGAATTCTTCGAGATCCGGGTCGCGGGACTGAAGCAGCTGCAGGAGCTCGGCGGCGGCCAGCTCGCCGCCGACGGGATGTCGATCCCCGAGCAGCTGGCCGCGATCCACGATCGCGCTACCCGTCTGGTGGACGACCAGTACCGCTGCCTCAATAGCCTGCTGCTGCCCGCGCTCGCCGCGGAAGGCGTGCCGCTGCTTGGGCCCGCCGAGTGGAGCCCGCAGGCGACCGAGTGGCTCGAGCAGTACTTCGAGCGCGAGGTGGAACCGGTGCTGAGCCCGCTGGGGCTCGATCCCGCGCGTCCGTTCCCGCGCATTCAGAACAAGAGCCTGAACTTCATCGTGCGGCTCGAGGGCAAAGACGCATTCGACCGCGACAGCGAGCTGGCGATCGTGCAGGCGCCGCGCTCGCTGCCGCGCGTGGTGCCGCTGCCCGGGGAAGGCGCGAGCCGCGACTGCGTGTTGCTCTCCAGCATCGTACAGAGCTTCGTGCACAAGCTGTTCACCGGCATCAAGGTGATCGGCTGCTACCAGTTCCGGGTCACGCGCAACAGCGACCTGTTCGTCGACGAGGAAGAAATCGACGACCTGCGCCGCGCGCTCGAGGGCGAGCTGGTACACCGCCGCTACGGCGCGGCCGTGCGGCTCGAGACCTCCAACGACTGCCCGGACGACATGGTGAAATTCCTGCAGGCGCAGTTCGCCTCCAACGGGCTCGACACCTACCCCGTGGCCGGACCGGTCAATCTGAACCGCCTGTCGGCGGTGTACGACCTGCTGCAGCGACCGGACCTCAAGTACCCGATTTTCACGCCCGGCACGCCTAAGCGGCTGGTCGGCGCCACCGATCTGTTCGCCTGCATCCGCCAGAAGGACGTGCTGCTGCATCATCCCTATCAGAGCTTCGCGCCGGTGATGGACTTCCTGCGCCAGGCGGCGGCCGATCCGCAGGTGCTCGCGATCAAGCAAACGCTCTACCGCGCCGGCCACGACTCGCCGCTGGTCGGTGCGCTGGTTGCGGCCGCGAACGCCGGCAAGGACGTTACGGTGATCGTCGAGCTGCGCGCCCGCTTCGATGAGGAAGCCAACATCGAGCTGTCCAACCGCCTGCAGGAGGCGGGCGCGCACGTCATGTACGGCGTGGTGGGCTACAAGACCCATGCCAAGCTGACGCTGGTCGTGCGCCGCGAAGCCGGCGGCATACGCCGTTACTGTCACCTCGGCACCGGCAACTACCACCCGCGCACCGCGCGGCAGTACACCGACTACGGCCTGTTCACCTGCGACCACGAGATCGGCCAGGACGTGCACGAGCTGTTCCTGCAGCTGACGAGCCTCACGCAGACCCCCAAGCTGAGCCGTCTCACGCAGTCCCCGTTCGGCATGCACGAGATGGTGTTGAGCAAGCTGGCGCGCGAAGCCGAGCACGCCCGCGCCGCTCGCCCGGCGCGGGTCATCGCCAAGATGAATGCGCTGGTCGACCCGCAGGCCATCGAAGCGCTGTACGCCGCTTCCCGCGCCGGCGTGAAGATCGATCTGATCGTGCGCGGCGTATGCGCGCTGCGCCCCGGCGTCCCGGGCGTATCGGAGAATATTCGCGTGCGCTCGATCGTCGGGCGGTTCCTGGAGCACTCACGCGTGTTCTATTTCGAGAACGGCGGCGAACCGGACATGTTCTGCGCCAGCGCCGACTGGATGGAGCGTAACTTCTTCCGTCGAGTGGAGGTGGCCTTTCCGATCAGCCGCCAGGACCACATGGAGCGCATCCTGCGCGACCTCGAGTTTTGCCTAAACGACAACTGCCAGGCGTGGGAGGTTCGGCCTGACGGGCACTACCAGCGCCTCAGCCGGGGCCGCGAGCGCGCGCTGAGCGCGCAGGGGGAGCTGCTGGCGGTGTACGCCGCGGGGCCTGCCGCGGCGGTGAGACCCGAAATTGCAGATCATCGGTCGCTGAACACGCGCAGGCGAAAGCCGCAGGCGCGCAGATGATCCACTTCCTGCTGCAGATCCGCTGAACTCAGCGGATGGTCATCGAGCCAGCAGGCCGGAAAGCGCACTTCCAGCGAGCGCGGCGTCGCCGACAGATCGAGTGACGGCAGCGCGGTGGTGCTGCGGCCGCGGTGCAGCAGCACCGCGAGCCGCAACAGTACTATCAGGTACAGCGCGCTGCGATCCCAGGGCGGCACGAGCTCTTCCATGCCATCGAGGGAGAGCTTGCGGCGGTGAGCTCCGACCAGGCGCGCGAGCAGCCGCTGCTCTTCGCGCGGGAACCCCGCCATGTCGGCGTTTTCGAGCAGATAGGCCCCGTGGTGGTGATAGCCGCTGTGGGAGACGTCCAGGCCGATCTCGTGCAGGCGCGCGGCCCACTTGAGGGCCAGGTGCGCCAGCGGCTCCTCCAGGCGCCAGGTCTCGCGCGTCTGCTCGAGAAAGTTGCGCACGGTTGATTCGACGCGCTCCGCCTGCTCGATGTCGACGTGATAGCGCTGCTGCATGGCGCGCACGGTGCGCTCGCGCGCGTCCTCGCGCCGGTAGCGGCCCAGCATGTCGTACAGCAGACCCTCACGCATCGCGCCCTCGGCGATGCGCATGTCCTTGATGTCAAGCACGCTGAACACCTCGGCGAGGATCGCGAGCCCGCCGGGAAACACCGGGCGGCGGTCCTCGGTGATCGGCTCGAGCTTCAGCTCGCGCGTGTGGCCGGCATCCACGCAATACTCGATCGCGCGGTTGAGTCCCGCGGCCGTGATGGCCGGCGCCTGCGGATCTAGCACCCGGATCGCTTCCCCGATGGCGCGCACGGTGCCGGAGCTGCCCGCGCAAGTGTCCCAGCCGCGGCGGCGGAAGGCCGCCTGTACCGGCTCGAGCTCCAGGCGCGCCGCCAGGCGCGCCCGCTCGATGCGCTTGGCCGAGATCTTGCCGTCGCGGAAAAATCGCTCGCTGAGGCCGACGCAGCCCATCTGCAGGCTCTCCAGCTCGAGCGGCGTGAGCACCTCGCCGATGATGAGCTCGGTGCTGCCGCCGCCGATGTCGACCACCAGGCGCCGTCCCGGTTCGTTCGGCATGGTGTGCGCCACGCCCGAGTAGATGAGCCGCGCCTCTTCGATGCCGCCGATGATTTCGATCGGATGTCCGAGCGCCTCGCGCGCGCGCTCCAGGAAGGCCTGCTTGCGATGCGCCTGGCGCAGCGCGTTGGTACCCACCACGCGTACGCCGTCGGCGTGCATGTCACGCAGCCGCTGGCCGAAACGCTCAAGGCAGGCGAGCGCGCGCGCCGCCACGTCCTTGTCGATGCGGCCGTTCTCGGCCACGCCCGCGGCGAGACGCACCATCTCGCGCAGGCGATCGATGATGACCAGCTGGCCGTGCGAGTGGCGCGCGACCACCATGTGGAAACTGTTGGATCCCAGGTCCACCGCCGCCAGCACGTCGGGGATGTGTCGGGGGGTGGTGCGGACGTTGGGTCTGGCTTCCGCGGACCGGGCGGTAACGGCCGGAGGCACGCGCCTGGGCGCAGGCTCAGGCGCTGAAGGACGAGCCGCAGCCACAGGTGGCGGTTGCGTTCGGGTTACGGATCACGAACTGCGCGCCGTCGAGGCCCTCGCGATAGTCGATCTCGGCGCCGCTCAGGTACTGCACGCTCATCGGATCGACCAGCAGCGTCACGCCCAGGTTCTCGACGCGGGTATCGCCGTCCTGAGTCTGTTCATCGAACTCGAAGCCGTACTGCAACCCCGAGCAGCCGCCACCCTGCACGAACACACGCAGCATGAGCTTCGGGTTCCCCTCGCCACGGATCAGCTCCCCGACCTTGCGGGCCGCGGCATCGGTGAACAGTAGCGCAGGAGCCTCCTGCAGTGCCTCGGTCGTGCTCATAATCTCCTTACCCTCGCTCCAGTCTAGAAGCCGGCCCCGGCGCGGTCAAAGCCGCACTTCACAACCTGAGAGTCGTCAGCTCGTCTGGCCCTGCGCCGCCGGCGGGGCCTCAGGCGCAAGCCGCACCAGCTTTCCCATGATCTGGGCGCCCAGTGTCATTTCAATGATGCCATAGTACACGTTGCCCTCCACGCGGGCTGTGGGCCCCAGGACCAGGCGCTCGCGCGCATGGATATCGCCTTTGACCGTACCCTCGAGCATCACGTTCGGCACGTCCACCGGTCCTTGGATGGACCCGGTTACGCTCACCGACAGGGTCGCATCCGGCGCCCCGCCCGAGCGCACGCCACCGCCGATGTAGCCGTCCAGGTGCAGCCCGCCCTGGAACTCGACATCCCCGTGCACGCGCGCAGCCTTGCCGATCAGCGTATCGATGCGGGGCCGCCTGGAATCGCGTGTGAACATGCTGTGCTCCGATGGGCTTTGGTTTGAGGCTTAGGGAGACGCCTCGACGCTCCACAGGAACGTCTGCGACAGCGGCGCCGCATCGCGCCGGGCCGAGCGCACCTCGACGTTGAGCCGCTCGGGCTTGAAGCTCAGTGGCACGCTGAGCTCCTGGTCGAAGTTCTCCAGGTAGTGGAAGTTGTAGCGCAGCTCGCGCAGTCGGCCCGCGGTCAGCGCCGCGAGATCGAGCGTGCGTGCACCCTGGGCCACCGAGCCGTCGAGGCTCAACTGCACGCTGCCCGTGGCCGGCGTATCGGCACGTCCCGAGCGCACCAGCGACATGTGGACGACATAAGTCGCCGGGTGCGCTCCGGCGCTGATGCGCAGCTGCTCGATCTTGACTCCGACGCTTGTGGCTCCCTGCGCGACCACGCCGCGGTAGAACGCCAGCTCCTGCGACTGGCGCGCCACCTGCGCCTGCAGGTCCCCCATGCTGCGCGCCACTTCGGCCTGCTCGCGCTCCCGGCCGACGCGGATGGTGTCGAACTCGGCGAGCTTGGTGCGCAGCTCGCGGTTGGCCTTCTCCAGATGCTCGATCTGCACCTCGAGCTCGGTGCGCTGCTGCGCCACGGCCTGGCGGTCGTACCCTGCGTTGTAGCGGCCGAGCTCGTACACCACGTAGAACGCAAACACGCCTATGAGCACGCCGGCCATGAGGAGCACCGCGTGCAGCGCGGATGCGCGCTGGCGCACGACCAGCGCTGGTGCGCTGTTCTTGCCGAGTATGCTCGCGAGCGGACCCAAGGTGGCGCTTCAGTGCGCCGGCGCGGATGCGGCACGGTGGCCGCCGCGCGCGGTCACTTTGTCCCACCAGGCGGGAAAGACCGGCTGCCCCTGCGGGAAGGCGAGCGGCGCAAGCTCCTCGAGCGCGCGTGCGTACACGGCGCGCTTGAAGTAGATGACTTCCCGCACCGGTTCCCAGTACGGAGCCCAGCGCCACTGGTCGAATTCCGGCTCGCTGGTGCGGCGGAAATCGAACATAACGCCGGCACTCTTGAGGCGCAGCAGAAACCAGCGCTGCTTCTGGCCGATGCACACCGGATGCTGATTGCGCCGGATGTAGCGCGACGGGAGCCGGTAGCGCAACCAACTGGCCGTCTGGCCGACGAGCTCCACGCTCGACTCGGCGAGACCGATCTCTTCATTGAGCTCGCGATACAGGGCCTGCTCCGGCGCCTCCCCGGAGCGCACCCCGCCCTGGGGAAACTGCCAGCCGCGCCCGCCGGTGCGGCGGCCGAGAAACACCTGTTCGCGGTGCATCAGAACGATGCCGACGTTGGTGCGAAAGCCGTCCGAATCGATGACGTCGCCCATGAGGGAATCAGAGTCTGCCACATGGCGCGCCCGCCGTGTGCCTCGCCGCGCACGTTTCAAGGGATGGCGTTTTCCAACAAATTCGATGAGGCTAACAGCCCTGTCAGGTACGGCTGTGGGCTCATCGGCATGCTACTGAAGAGCGCGGAACGGGCCCCCTTGCGCCGCCTGCTGGTCCTCGGCGCGCTGGCCGGCGCGGTGTTTCTCGCCGCGCTCCTCATTGGCAGCTCCGGCATCGGTGTGCGCCAGGGGCTCGCCGCACTCGTCGGTTCCGGCGATGAGGCCACGCGCAGCGTCATGATGGCCGTGCGGCTGCCGCGGGTGCTGGCGGCGTTCGGCGTTGGCAGCCTGCTGGCGCTCTGCGGCGTGCTGCTGCAGGCCCTGTTCCGCAATTCGCTCGCCGACCCTTATGTGCTGGGGGTCTCCGGCGGCGCCGCCGTCGGCGCCCTGCTGGCGATGATCGCCGGCGCCGCAGCGATTGTGGTGCAATCGGCCGCGGTCGCGGGGGCCCTGGGCGCGGTCGCCATGGTGTATCTGCTGGCGCGCGGCGGCGGCACGCCGCGCCTGTTGCTGACGGGGGTCGTGCTGGCGAGCGCCTGTGGGGCGCTGGTCAGCGTGCTGCTCGCGCTCGCGGACTCCTCGCGGGTGCGCGGCATGGTGTTCTGGCTTGCCGGGGACCTCGAGTGGGCGGTGAGTCCCTCCCTCAGCGCCGGCGCCGCCGCGCTCGCCGTGACGGTCGCGATTCTCGTCGCCCGGCCGCTCAACGTGCTCGCTGCGGGTGAGCTGCGCGCGCGCACCGCAGGGCTTGCGCTGGAGGCCTGGCGCACGCTCCTGTTCATCGCCTGCGCCACGCTCACAGCCGTCGCCGTGGTGAGCGCCGGCACGGTGGGCTTCGTCGGGCTTATCACCCCGCACGCCGTGCGGCTGACGTTCCGCACCAGCGATCACCGCATCGTCGCGCCCGCCGCGGCGCTGGCCGGCGGGATGCTGCTGGCCGGCGCGGATCTGGTGGCGAGAACGATCGCGAGCCCGCGCCAGCTGCCGGTCGGCGCGATCATGGCCCTGGTGGGTGCGCCACTGTTCGTGGTGTTGCTGCGCGGTCGCTCACGTTGACGCGCCGCGCCGGGCAAACGCGAGCGGCGCGCTAGGCGACCACGTTCGGCGATATCGCGATGCGATTGCGCCCCGCACTCTTCGCCCGATAGAGCGCCGCGTCCGCTTCCGCCATCAGGCGCTCCGCCAGTATCTTGTAGTCGCGCATGCCGGGCCCGGGCGTGGCGGCCGCCACACCGATCGAGAGCGTCACGGTCTCGGTTGCACCCTTGCCGATGACGACCGGTTGGCTGCGCACCGAATGCAGCACGCGTCCCGCCACCTTCTCTCCGTCGGTGATCGCCGCCTCCGACAAAACCACGGCGAACTCGTCGCCTCCGAAGCGCGCGCCGGTGTCGCTGATACGCATCTCGGCGTCGATCCGCTGCGCCACCTCGCGCAGCACGACGTCGCCCGCCAGATGTCCGTACTGGTCGTTGATGCGCTTGAAGTGATCGACGTCGATCATCAGGCACACGAGCGACTGCCGCCCGCGCTGCGCCCGCGACAGCTCCTCAGTTAGGCGCGCGTGCAGGTAGCGGCGGTTGTGGAAACCGGTGAGGAAATCGGTGAGTCCGCTGCGCAGCAGGCGCGCGCGATTGACGGCGTTCTCGATGCACAGTGCCGCCACCAGGCCCAGGTGCGCCAGGAAATCACTCGCCAGCTCCTGGGTGAAGCGAAACGGATCGGCGCTGGAGAACACCAGCACGCCGTCGAGCTGCTCGTGACGGCGCAGCGGAACCAGCGCCAGACTGCCCGGAAGCACGATGCGCGGCAGCAGCATCCCGTGGTCGGTCCTGTGGAACGGCCCGAGCCACGGGCGCTCGAGGCTGGCAAGCTGCGGCGCCACCGTCGTCAGCGCCTCGACGAAGCAGATTCCCGGCAGCTGCTCGAGCGCCAGGCCGTCTCCGGAGAGCAGGTGGCGGATTTCGTGTTGCGGGTCGTGCAGGATCAGCTCGACGTCATCGAGCTGGTACGAGACCTTGAGCCCCTCGATCAGCCGCTCAAACAACTGCGCCAGCGAGCTGGCGCGCAGCAGTTCCAGCTCGCGCTCCTGCGTCTTGCGCAGCAGCGACTCGTTGCGGCTGACTGCCTTAGTGAGCGCGGCCAGGCGGGCCTGCAGTTCGCGAATTTCCTCTTCCAGCTCGCTGCGCTGGGCAGCTGGCGCGTCGCTCGCCAGCGGCTCGGGGTGCGATCGGCGCATGTGGTGAGAGTCCCTCCTGGTCCCTCAGGCGCGGCGTTCCGTCAGGCTACGCCGGTCCTCGAGATAATCGCGCCCGCGGCGCATCAAAGCAACGAATGCTTCGTGGTCCTGCGACAACACGGAGGTCCGCAGGCGTTCGACCGCCTTGGACAGGGCCTCCAGGGACTCTGCGCCGTAGTCGTTGAGGCTCTGTATTTCATAATACAGTTCGGGACTCTCCTGGGCGACGCGGCTGGCGACATCGAGCTGCGCATCGAAAGTCGTGCTTGACATGCGCGCGAGTTTCGGTGCCGCCTCGCCACTCTCCGCGAGCGCGGTGAAGAACGCAATGTTGAGCGCGTGCGAGAGCCCGAGCACGTAGGCGATAAGACGGTCGTGGTCGTCGAGGCTCATCACCACCTGCTCGGCCATGGTGGGCGCAAACAGCTCGCGCGCACTGGCGAGCGCGGCCTCGTTCCCCAGGTCCACGAACACCACGTGACGGCCGGAGAGCAGCTCGGTGTCGGGCCCGAACATCGGGTGGACCGAGGTCACTTTGCAGCCATGCGATTTCAGCGCCAAGAGTCCCGCACGCAGCGGCGATTTGAGCGATCCCACATCGAAGATCACCCCCGGCGGACGTCGCAGCGCGAGATCTCGCAGGATCGCATCGGTAACGCCGAGCGGTGTGGCGAGCACGATGTAGTCCTGTCTGAGATCCGTGCTGCGCCAGTCAGCTACACGCGTCACCCCCACGGCTGCCGCAGCCGGGTCCGCGATCTCGACCGTGAACCCCTGCGACGCGAGAAAGCTCACGAACCAGGCGCCCATCTTGCCGGCACCGCCAATGACGAGTGCACGGCGTCCGGAGCCCGCGCCGTGCGCCACCACGCTCGCCTGTTCCTGCGTGGTGAGCGAGGAACGGATGAGCAGGCGCAGCAACTCTTCGGCCAGCGCCGGTGACACGCCGCGCTCGGTGGCCACGGCGCGCACGCCCAGGATCACCTCGCGCTCGCGCTCGTAGTCGCGCGTCGGCCGTCCGGTGGCGCGCTTGACGCGCGCGACCTCCTCGCTGACGGCCTTGCGCTCGGCCACCAGCGCGATCAACCGGCGGTCAAGCTCGGTCACTCGCTCGCGCAGGTCGTCCAGCGTCACGGTTTCGCGCGTCATGCTGCCTCCTGAAGGATTCGACTCCTTATCTATCGGGGCGCCGCCGGGGCCGCAAGGGGATGCTCCCCGGCCTCGAGAAACCCTCTAACATTAGCCGGCATGGCCAACCACCGCGAACTCCTGCCCGATCCCCTGCCGGCCGAGCCGCTCGAGGTCGTCGCCGGCTGGCTCGCCGAGGCCTGGGCCGCACGAGCGCAGCCGAACGCGAACGCCATGGTGCTCGCGACCAGCCGCGACGCTAAACCCTCCGCGCGCGTCGTGCTGTGCAAGGACATCGTCCCGCAGCCGGGCTTCATCGTGTTCTACACCAACTACCTGTCGAACAAGGGCCGGCAGCTGAAGGACAACCCGCGTGCCGCGGCGGTCATGCACTGGGATGCCCTGCACCGCCAGGTGTGCATCGAAGGGGAGGTCGTACCGGCACCCGCGGCGGACAGCGACATCTACTTCGCCTCGCGCGCCTGGCAGAGCCGTGTCAGTGCCTGGGCGAGTGAGCAAAGCGAACCGATCAGTTCGCGAGCGGCGCTGCTGGCTGCCGTCACCGCGGTGGCGAGACGCTTTGGCGCACCCACGCCGGGCAGTCCCGGCGCCGATGATACGATGAGAGTCACCATCCCACGCCCACCCCACTGGGGTGGCTATCGCCTGTGGGCGGATGCGGTGGAGCTGTGGGTGGAAGGCGAGGCGCGCATCCACGACCGTGCCCGCTGGACGCGCAGCCTGACGGCCGCGCGGGGCGGCTCATTCCGGGCGGGCGCCTGGTCGGCCATCCGGCTGCAGCCTTAACCGCGCCGCGTGCCTTCGCATGTGGAAAAACATTCGCATCGCGCTGTTGCTCTTGGTGCTCGCCGCCGTGGCCATCCAGTCCTGGCTCGATCGCATCGCGACGCAGAGCTGGAAGGAGACGCTGTGGGTGGGCATCTTCCCGCTCAACGGCGACGGCACTCCCGAGGCACAGCACTACCTCGAGGGGCTCGCGGTGAAGGATTTCTCGGGGATCGAGGAGTTCTTCGCGCGCGAGGCCCACCGCTACGGGGTGAGGCTCGGGCAGCCGGTGCACGTGGAGCTGTATCCGCAGGGCTCGGTGCTCCCGCCAGTGCTCGAGCCCGACGCAGGTCCGCTCGGTATCGCGTGGTGGAGCCTGAAGCTGCGCTGGTTCGCCGGCCGTGCCAGCGAGGTGCCGGGACGCGCGCCGCCGCGCATACGCATCTTCGTTCTCTATCACGACCCCGCGACGCTCGATCGCGCCCCGGACTCGCATGGTCTGCAGAAAGGCCTGGTCGGTGTCGTGCACGCGTTCGCGCAAGCTGTCATGGCGGGCAGCAACAACGTCGTCATCGCTCACGAGCTGATGCATACGCTGGGTGCCACCGACAAGTACGAACCGGGCTCGGGTGCGCCGCTGTATCCGATCGGCTTTGCCGAACCTGAGCGTCAGCCGCTGTACCCGCAATCTCGGGCGGAGATCATGGCGGGCCGACGCGCGCTGTCGGCGCAGGACTTCGAGACGCCGCCAGGCCTGCGCGATGTCATCGTGGGAGCGGCGACCGCGCTGGAGATCCGGTGGACGCGCCCGTGAACGCAGCCGCGGACCTCACCGCCCGGCAGGGGCTCGCGGCGGTGAACCTCAGCGTGCGCGCCGGCGCG
The DNA here is from genome assembly GCA_036401635.1 of Steroidobacteraceae bacterium. Classification (GTDB taxonomy): domain Bacteria; phylum Pseudomonadota; class Gammaproteobacteria; order Steroidobacterales; family Steroidobacteraceae; genus 13-2-20CM-66-19. The sequence continues at coordinate 3,374 of DASWUP010000115.1, read as the reverse complement.
CGCGAGCTGGTTCGCAATCTGTCGGTGCAATTCGCTCCCGGCGAGGTCGTGGCCATTCTCGGCCGCAACGGCTCGGGCAAGACACTCACCCTGCACACGCTCGCGGGTCTGCGCAGGGCCGCCGCCGGCGAGGTGTTGCTCGATGGCGTGTCGCTCGCGCAGTTCAGGCGCAGGTCCGTGGCGCTGCGGCTCGGCCTGCTGCCGCAGGACCTGGAGGAAGCGTTCGTCACCACCGCGATGGAGACGGTGCTGATCGGCCGCCACCCACACCTGGCACTGTGGCAGTGGGAAACAGCCGAGGATGAGCGCCTGGCGCTTGATGCGCTCGCGGCGGTGGACATGAGGGATTGTGCAGCACGGCGCACCGACACCCTCTCCGGCGGGGAGCAGCGCCGGGTGGCGGTGGCCGCGTTGCTCGCCCAGCAGCCGGGCATTTTTCTGCTCGATGAGCCGACCAACCACCTCGATCCTCACCACCAGCTGGCGGTGCTCGGCCTGTTCCGCGGGCTCGCCGATCAGGGCCGCACCGTCGTGAGCACTCTGCACGATCCGACGCTCGCGGCCCGCTTTGCCGACCGCGCGCTGCTGTTGTTTGGCGATGGGCGCTGGTCGCTCGGTCCGGTGAGCTCGGCGCTCACGGCGGTCAGCTTGAGTGAGTTGTACGTGGCACCGATGATGGAGCTCGGCAAGGACGGCCGACGCGTGTTCGTCAGCGCGTAAGCGCCTCGAGCACCGGCTCATGCAGCGTACCGTTGGTGGCGAGCACGCTGCTGGTGCCGAGGTCCACCGCGGCGCCCTCAAGGTCGGTGAACGTGCCGCCCGCCTCGCGCACGATCACGGTGAGGGCGGCGATGTCGAGAATGTTGACGTCGGATTCGATGACGATATCGAGCGAGCCGCGCGCCAGCAGGTGATAGTGCACGAAGTCGCCGTAGCCGCGGATGCAACTGACGCGGCCGATGAGCTCCCCGAGGCGCTGCCAGCGCGGCGAGCGCGCCAGGCTTTTCAGGTTGCCGCTGGACACGACGGCGCCGCCGAGTTCGGCGACGGCACTCACCCGCACCGCGCGCTCGTTGAGCCAGGCGCCCGCTCCCTGCTCGGCCCAGGCGAGCTCACCATAAGCCGGTGCGTTCGAGACACCCAGCACCAGCTCGCCGGCACGCAGCAGCGCAATCTGCGTGGAAAAGAAGGGGCTCTCGCGCACGAACGACTTGGTACCGTCGATGGGATCGACCAGCCAGACGTTCTCGGACTGCATCGCGTGCTGTCCGGTCTCCTCCCCATAGAAGCCATAGCCGGGGAAGTGTCGGCTCAAGGTGGCGCGGATGACCTGCTCCGCGCGCACGTCCGCTTCGGTGACCGGCGAGGCGTCCGCCTTGGTGCGCACCGTGAGGTTCTTCTGATAGAGCGCGCGGATCACATCCGCCGCCGCGCGCGCCGCCTCGAGGGCGGCGGTGAGTTCTTTCGATGGCATATTCGCTTAGGATACGACCATGGGAAACCGTCTGAGCAAGATCTACACGCGCACCGGCGATGACGGCACCACCGGCCTGGGCGACGGCAGCCGCGTTCCCAAAGACAGCGCCCGCGTCGAGGCCTACGGCACCGTGGATGAGCTCAACAGCGCCGTCGGCGTGCTGCTCGCCGTGCCCGATCTGCCGCCGGCGGTCACCGCCTGCCTCACGCCAGTGCAGCACCAGCTGTTCGACATGGGTGGCGAGCTGTGCATCCCCGGTCACCGGGCCATCACCGCCGAGCAGGTCACGCACCTGGAGCAGGCCCTCGATGGTTTCAATGACGCGCTGCCACCCCTGAAGGAGTTCATTCTCCCGGGGGGTGGTCCGGCCGCCGCCGCCTGTCACCTCGCGCGCACCATCGCGCGGCGCGCCGAACGGCGCGTGTGGAGGCTCGCGGCGGTGGAGGCCGTGAGCCCTGAGGTTGCGAAGTACCTCAATCGCCTGTCGGATCTGCTGTTCGTCCTCGCGCGGGTCCTCGCGCGGCACGAGCGTGGCGCCGAAGTGCTGTGGCGCCACGAGCGCGCCAAGGGGACTTGAGCGCGCCGCACTTCGCTTACTGGCCGCGGGCGATCGGCGGCAATCAAGCCCGCGACGATCCCGGCCCCGCCGCCAGGCGCTCCTTCAGCAAGGCGCGCAAACGCGGCCAGTCGAACGCCGCTCCCGGATCGGTCTTGCGGCCCGGCGCGATGTCGCTGTGGCCGACGATAGCTTCCGCGGACAGGGAGGCATACGCTGCGAACAGCGCCGCGGCAAGAGCCGCGAGCTGTTGGTACTGCGCCTCGGTGTAGGGGGTGTCGTCGGTACCTTCGAGCTCCACCCCGACCGAGAAGTCATTGCACGCCGAACGGCCGCGGTACTGTGACACACCGGCATGCCAGGCGCGCTCCCCGAACGGCACGTACTGCACGATCTCGCCGTCGCGCCGGATGAGCGCGTGACCGGAGACGCGTAGTCCCGCGCGCTCGCGGAAGGAGGGATGCGCCTCCGCCGGCAGCGTGCCGGTGAACAGGCGATCGATCCACGGCCCGCCGAACTCCCCGGGCGGCAGACTGATGCCGTGCACCACCAGGAGCTCGGGCGCCATGCCCGCGGGCCGCGCATCGCAGTGCGGCGACAACACCTGGCGCACGCCGGTCAGAAGTCCGGTGGCGGAGTCGATTTTGAGCGGCGCGCTTGCCGCGGCGGTCTGCATTTGCTTCATATCCTGCGGGCGGCCCGTAAGGCTCGGCGCCCTCGGGATTCTGCCACAATCCCCGTCATGAGCTCCCCCAACGCCGCTTACGTCGCGCGCGACCTCGCTCACGTGTGGCATCCATGCACGCAGATGAAGGATCACGAGCAGCTGCCCCTGGTCCCCATCCGCCGCGGGCAGGGCGCGTGGCTCGAGGACTACTCGGGCCAGCGTTACCTCGATGCCATCAGCTCCTGGTGGGTGAATTTGTTCGGTCATGCCAATGCGCGCATCAACGCCGCGGTGCGCGAGCAGCTGGAGCAGCTCGAGCAGGTGATCCTCGCCGGCTTTACGCACGAGCCGGTGATCGCGCTCTCCGAGGCGCTCAGCGCGATCGCCCCCACGGGACTGACGCGCTGCTTCTACGCCGACAACGGCTCCTCGGCGGTCGAGGTGGCGGTGAAAATGAGCTTTCACTACTGGCGCAACGTGGGGCGTACCGCCAAGCATCGCTTCATCACCCTCGCGAACAGCTATCACGGCGAGACCCTGGGAGCGCTGGCCGTCGGCAACGTCGATCTCTACAAGGAGATCTACCGCCCGCTGCTCATGGATGTGATCACCGTGCCCTCGCCGGATTGCTTCGCGCGCGCCCCCGGCGAGAGCTGGGCGGAGCACTCGCGGCG
>DASWUP010000114.1:0-5998 GCA_036401635.1 Steroidobacteraceae bacterium | reverse complement strand
CCGGCGTGGACCTTAAGCTAATCCCAAGGCTCCGTACAATGAGTGACGGCCTTCTGATCCTGAGGCAGACATTCGTTAAGACGGTCACACGTTTAAGACGGTCACAGCAACGGATTGTTCACTGACAGCCACGTCTGCGCCACGGCAAGATGCTGAGTGCACCGCCACCCGCGGCGGTGCGCAGCTTAAGTAGCTGATTGCAAAGCGCGCCGCACGCACACCGCGACGGCATACACCTGCAGCACTTTCAGCGCTCGAGTTTCGTTCAGCCTCTGTTTCAATTGGCGCGGCTCCCGCATGGCGACCGCTGGAGTTGCGTACGCACCAGCGTGGTGCCAGCATGCGCAGTTCGCGTTTCAACAGCGTCTACATCAGTGAGCCGCCGTCCGCCTTCGGTGCTGCCACAACACACACCGCATTCCCTGGCGCACGCACCTGACAAATGCCCAGACCGAACGCGGCCACCGGCCCGTAAGTGCCACGCTTTGCTGGCGCAGGCGGCCGCACCCAATCAAAGCGAGCAGTGCTTCAGAGTTTGATGATCAGCGTCGCCGCTGCCCGACGCAAGCTCTCATTATTGTGAACTGACGCACTGCGCTGCCCGCGAGGCTACATATCCTGCAACGGCGAGGTTCCGCGTACGGCTAGAGGCTTGCCTGTCGCGGCCCCGCTCCACGGATGGAGGCTCGGGCAATCAGTGGTCGTCTTTGTTTGGAGACACGTCACGTGGCCAGTGCACCATCGACTACCTCCCGCAGTCCCGAGACCGCGACTCACGCTTCCGCAGGCGCACCCCAAAACTCGCAGCCGGCGGTGGACGTCACTGCGATCACCACCCGCGATGATTTTCTCCTCGAGCTGGGCGAGGCCCTGAGCGGTCAGGCCGCGGTGCGGCCGGTCGATTCCCTCGCGGAGGCCCTGCAGGGCATGGCGGGTGGCAAACGTGGCCAGATACTGGTGATCGACGCGCGCGAGATCGCCGACGTGCGCGCCGCCGTCGACGCCGCGCACACGCAGGTGCCGCATGCCGTGGTGATGGTATTCGCGGAAGGGCCGGCAGAGAAGGAGCTGGGCGCCGCGCTCAAGGGTACGAAGGTCTTCGCAGTGCTGCCGACTCCGATCGAGCCGCGCAAGACGCAGGCAGTGTTCGAAGGCGCCATGGCGGAGGCGGTGACGAGCAAGGCGCCGACAACATCCCGCGCCACTCCCGCTGCGCAAACGGACTTCACCATCGGATCCTTCCGACCCCAGTCCGCGGCGCCGACGCACGATGACGAGGGCGGGGGCAGGCCCCGCGTGGTGTTGATAGGGGCGGCACTGGGCGCGGCAGCCGTCGCGGCGGGCGCGTTCTGGTTTTTCACGCACGGCAACGGCGGCCCGGTGGCGCCGGCGACTCGAGCCGCTGCGGCAGCCGCTGCGGCGCCGGCCAGCGCAACCAACCCCACCAACAACGCACTCGCCCCGGCGGCGCCAGCCACAAACTTCCTCATCGAGGGCAAGGTGGACGACTTGCTCGAGAAAGCGCGCCTCGCCATGCACGAGCGGCGCTATACCGATCCGGTCGGCAACAACGCGCTGTTGTATTACCGCTCCGCTGCGGCCGCGGACAGCAGCAACGGCGAGGCGCTCGATGGGCTGCAGCGCGTGGCGGGTGTTCTGGCCGCACGCCTCGAGGAAGCACTCAGCAGCGGCCGTCTCGATGAAGCCGCACTCACGCTCGCGAATTTCAAGGCCGCCTCATCCGCCGACCCGCGCGTCGCATCCTTCGAGCAGCGCCTGTACTCCGCCGAAATGGCCAAGGCGCTCGCTGACGGCAACCTCGAGCGTGCCGCCGCCGTGGTGCGCCAGGCCCAGCAATCCGGCAGCGTGCCCGCCGAGCAGACCAGCCGCTGGCGCACCGACATCGCGCGGCGCCAGGAAGACGCCAAGGTGCAGCATGTCGCGGCTCTGGTCGAGGACCGTATTCGTGACGGCAAGCTCACCGAAGCGGACGACAGCGCCAGGAGCTACGTGCAGCAGCTGCAGTCCACAGCGCCGACGCATGCCAGCACCCAGCGCGCAGTTCACGAGCTCACTGCGGCTTATCTGAAGAAGGCGCGCGAAGCGGCGCTGCTGAAGAACAGCGCCGACGAAGAGCGTTGGCTCAACGAAGCGCGCGGCCTGGGCCTGAAGCCAGCCGAGCTCACGGCGTTCCAGCGCGAACTGGTCAGCGCGCGGCAGAAGGCCGCCCAGGCCGAGGCAGATCGGGCCCTGCAGCTGACGCGCACGGCGCTGCGTGACGGCCGGCTGACGGATCCCGCGCAGGACAGCGCCACCTGGTACCTCGCGCAGCTGCAGGCGAGCGATCCGGCGAATGCTGCCCTGCCTGAGGCGAGCCGTGAGCTGGCGGGCAAGCTCCTGGAGCGCGCCAGGGCCGCGGTGCTCGCCGGCAAGTCAGGCGACGCCGATCTCGTGCAGGCGAAGCGCTGGGGTGCCGATCCGAAGGACCTGCTCACCGTGCAGCAGCTGAGCGTCCCGAAGTCCAAGGCGGTCGACACAGCCTCACTCGCCGCATCTCTCAAGCGTCTGCGCGGCTCGCCACCGGATTACCCGGAGAAGGCGCTGGCGCAGCGCATCGCCGGTAGCGTGACCCTCGGGTACACGGTCGATGCCAACGGCGAGCCGCGCGATATCCACGTAATCGAAGCAACGCCGCCCGGAGTGTTCGACCAGGCGGCCATCAATGCCATGAAGCACTGGCGTTACGCGCCGCTGCTCGTCAACGGCGTCGCGGTCGAGGTGCCGGTCAAAGCCCGGATGCGCTTCGAGCTGCCCAAGTAGAACAGGAGACCAGGGAATGACTCTCGCAGGTACCGAACGTCGCCGCCAACTCGTCACCGCCGGCCTGGGCACGGCGCTCGCCGTGGTGATGGGCGCGGTACTCATCATGGGATTCCGGCTCGCCACGCACATGCGCGCCAACATCACCGCGCTGCAGACGGCGAGCACCCTGCAGACCTATCCGGAAGAGATCTCCCACCAGCTGAACTCGCTGCGCGATCGCCTCGAGGTGCGCGCCTACTCGGGCCAGGCGCTGGCCGATCTGCAGGCAACCGTCAAGCGCTTCGGTCAGAAGCTCAACCAGCTCAACGCCTCGGGCGAGGTCGACTCGCCGCAGCTGAGCCGGGCGCTGCTGCTGTGGCATCAGTACGCTCCGGTGCTCGAGCCGGTCGTCTCCTTCAGCGCGCAGCCTTACGTCGACTCGGACACCGCCGGCAGCTCGCTGTCGCGCGAGGGACGCCAGCACTACGCCGAGGTCAAGCGCGCGCAGCTGTTCGCGAGCGACAACGCCGGGCCGCTGCAGTCGCAGCTCGCAGCTCTGGCCGCCAACCTGCAACGCACCTCCTCGGACGCCGCGACGCGGCTGCGTACGCTGCTGCTGGCAGGTGTGCTCGCAGCGTTAACACTGGCGGCCGCCGCCGGCTACTTCCAGCTTACGCGCTCGCGGCATGAGCGCGCCGCGCGCGACGCCCAGGAACAGACGCGCGACATTCTGAAGACGGTGCGCGAGGGTTTCTTCCTGCTGGATGCCGACTACCGCATCGGCTCGGTGTGGTCGGAGGCCCTGACACGCATGTTCAGCCATCAGGACTTCGCGGGGCTGTCGTTCGAAGAACTGCTCAAGGACCTGGTGCCGCCGGCAACGCTCGCCACCGCCACCAAGTACATCAAGCTCCTGTGGGGCGATCGTGCCCACGAGAACCTGATGAAGAGCATCAACCCGCTCGGCCAGCTCGAGATCACCACGGATAACGGGCGTGGCGGCAAGGAGAAGCGCTACCTGCAGTTCGACTTCCACCGCGTCATGGGACCGGAAGGCATCAAGCACGTGCTGTGCGCCGTCGGCGACATCACCTCCAGCGTACTGCTCGCCCGCGAGCTGCAGGACTCGCAGGAGAACGCCAACGCGCAGCTCGACATGATGCTCGGCATGCTGCACGTCGACCCGCTGCAGCTGGTGTCCTTCCTGGACACTGCCGAAACCAGCCTGAAGATCGTCAACACCATCCTCAAGGAGCCGGCACGCAACGACGCCGAGTTCCGCAGGAAGCTTGGCGGACTGTTCCGCGAGCTGCACGGTATCAAGGGCGAGGCCTCGGCGCTGAACCTCAAGAGCATCGCCAGCCGCGTGCACGTGCTCGAGGACATGGTGGGAGACTGCAAGAAAAAGCCCGAGCTGTCGGGCAACGACTTCCTGCCGATGGTCCTGAAGCTCGATGATCTGCTGGCGCACCTGCGCAGCGTGTGCGAGATGGCCGCGCGTCTCACGGCGCTCAAGGAAACCGCCCCGGGAGCGGCCGCCGTCGCCGCCGGAGCTCGAGCCGCCGCGCACGGCTCCGCCACCCCCGAGCGGCCGCAGACTCGGTCGGTGGAGGATCTGTCGCCCACGCTGCAGGGGATGGCCGAGCGGCTGGCCCTGGATCACGCCAAACGCTTCAGGCTGACACTGGCGGGACTCGCCGAGGTGCCGGTGTCGTATGCCGCGACCATCAAGGACTGCCTCATCCAGATGCTGCGCAACGCGGCCGTGCACGGCATCGAGCCGCCCGAGGTGCGCCGCGCGCACACCAAGCAGGACGTCGGCGTCGTGAGCGTGCACTTCCGCAAGGTCGGCGACGGCTATGAGCTGGTGTTCGAGGACGACGGCGCAGGCATCGCCACCGACGCGCTCAAGGCCGCCGCAGTGCGCAAGCAGCTCATCAGCGAAGAGGAAGCCCGCGGCATGGACACGCGCGCGGCCATGGCCCTGATCTTCCGTACGGGTTTCTCCACGCAGGAGGATGTGTCCATGGATGCCGGCCGGGGAGTCGGCATGGACGTCGTGGCGCGCAGCGTCTACGCGCTCGGCGGCAAGATCGGCGTGAGCACCCACCCGGGCCGATTCACACGCTTCAAGATCGTCCTGCCGGCCCAAGCGGCCAGCATCGCGGTCGCCTGAGCGCTCAAGAGACGCTCATGAGCAACAGCAACGCAACCGCGATGAACGGCAACGGCAAACGCTCTTTCAAGCTGATGATCGTCGACGACTCGAACATCATGCGCCGGCGCATCGAGCGATTGCAGCACTTCGATGAGCTGCAGCTGGTCGGCACGGCCGGCAACGGACTCGAAGCCATCGAGCTGTTCAAGAAGACCGACCCGGACGTGGTGACCATGGATCTCACCATGCCGCGCATGGACGGCATCGAGTGCATCGGCCAGCTCGTTGCCCTCAAGCCCGCGGTGCGGATCCTGGTCATCTCGGCGCTGGCAGACAAGGCGACGGCGGTGGAGGCGATGGAACGGGGCGCGAATGGTTTCCTCAACAAGCCTTTTACCGACCGGCAGCTGAACGAAGCCATCGCGGATCTCATGCGTTAGGGCGCAACGGGGTAGAATCCAACCATGCTGTACGAACAGGAGCTCAAGACCTTCGTCGAGGGGACGACGAACTTCTTCGAGATCGCCGCGCAGCAGCCGGCCTCGATCGGCTCGCCGTACCTGATGGAAGGCTCACCCTCGGTGCACGAGTACACCGGGGTCATCAACATCTCGGGCAAGCGCGAGGGGGTCGTGTACTTCACCGCCCCCAAGGCGATGCTGACGGTGCTGCTGATGAAAATGCAGGAGAACGACTTCAGCCACGAGACCATGCGCGATCTGGTCGGCGAGGTGGCCAACACGATCTCCGGTAACGCGCGGCGCGACTTCGGCCGCGACTTCGTGATCTCGGTGCCGAGCGTGCTGTCGGGCGAGAAGCCGCAGATTCCGCAGAAGCCGGGGCTGCGCTCGTTCATCATCCCGATCAACTGGCGCAGTCACTCCGCCAAACTGATCGTGTCGCTCACCTGAATGTGAGCCGCGGCCGCCGCGTGTTGCACGCGCGCCGGTCGCACTATCCCGCAGCATCCCCCGGAGCTTCGTCATCGACGCGCAGCCGGTAGCCGAGTCCGGTCTCGGTGATGAGGTAGCGCGGTTG
>DASWUP010000113.1:0-11062 GCA_036401635.1 Steroidobacteraceae bacterium | reverse complement strand
CGACGATTCAATTTCACGGCAACGCAGGATTCATTCCATGTTCGTAGTGCATAGCTACCCGCTGGCGGTCGTGTTGTGTGTCATAACCATGCTTTGCTGGGGTTCGTGGGCAAACACCAGGAAGCTCGCCAGCAAGGACTGGCGCTTCGAGCTGTTTTACTGGGATTACACGCTCGGCGTGCTGTTGCTGACACTGGTGCTGGGGTTGACTCTCGGCAGCACCGGCACTGAGGGACGTCCCTTCGTCGCCGACCTGTCGCAAGCCTCCGGCGCCAGCATCGGCTCGGCGCTCCTCGGCGGAGCCATTTTCAATCTCGCCAACATCCTGCTGGTCGCGGCGATCGAGATCGCCGGCATGGCGGTGGCGTTCCCGGTCGGCATCGGACTCGCGCTGGTCATCGGAGTAATCGTGAATTACATCGCAGCGCCGGTGGGCAACGGCGCCTTGCTCGCGATCGGCGTGGTGCTGGTGACGCTGGCGATCGTTCTTGATTCGATCGCCTATCGCCGCCTGCCCGGCGGGGCGGCCGGGGTCAGCACCAAGGGGCTCATCCTGTCGGTCGCCTGCGGGATTTTCATGGGCATGTTCTACCGCTTCGTCGCCGCGGCGATGTACACGGATCCCGCCCAGGCGGAGGCCGGCAAGATGGGCGCCTATGCGGCGGTGTTCGTATTTGCGATCGGCGTGTTCTTGAGCAATTTCGTGTGGAATACGCTGGTGATGAAGAAGCCGTTTGTCGGCACACCCGTAGCCTTTGCCAGCTACTTCAAGGGTAATTTCAATACGCACCTGACCGGCATTCTCGGCGGCGTGATCTGGGGGACCGGCATGTCGCTGAACCTGATCGCCTCCGGTAGAGCGGGCTTCGCGATTTCGTACGGCCTCGGCCAGGGTGCCACAATGGTCGCGGCGTTCTGGGGCGTATTCATCTGGAAGGAGTTCCGCCATGCCCCCGCCGGCACCGGCAAGCTCCTCACGGCAATGTTTGCCTCATTCCTCAGCGGGTTGGTGCTCATCGTCCTCGCGCGCACCCTCTAGAGGGCGACGACAGCGCGCAGTACTCACAGCACAGGCATGACCCGGGACACACAGCAGCGGCTCGGTGTCGGCGAGCGCATGGAAGAACTGCCGCTCACCGTGCAGAGCAGCCGGCGCGCGGTCGTTGCGCAGTTGCAAGGGCGCGCGCTGGCGGCGAACGCCGGCACAGCGCTCAACCTCGACTGGGTCGACAGCGTGCGCGTCAACACCAGCGCGGTGGAACGCCGCGCGGCGACGCTGATCGCCCGTCGCACCGTCAAGAAGGACTGGCAGATCGCCTGGCTGCTGCGCGCGATCACCTGCATGGACCTTACGACTCTCTCGGGCGATGACACCGAAGAGCGGGTGCGACGGCTGTGCGCCAAGGCGGCACATCCGGTGTCTGACGCGGTGAAGGCGACGCTCGGCATTCAGGAGCTGCCGATCCAGGTCGCGGCCGTGTGTGTCTACCATCTGTTCGTGGAGACTGCCCGGCGGGCGCTGCAGGGCACCCAGGTCCGCGTCGCGGCGGTGTCGACCGGCTTCCCGGCAGGCCTAAACGCGCTCGCGGATCGTATCGCGGAAATCCGGCGCTCGGTCGAGGCGGGCGCCGACGAGATCGACGTCGTGATCACGCGGGCGCATGTGTTCGCGGCACAATGGCAGCGCCTGTACGAGGAAGTTGCGGCTTTCAAGGAGGCGTGTGGCACGGCGCACTGCAAGGTCATCCTCGGAACCGGGGACCTCGCGACGTTGCGCAACGTGGCGCGGGCGAGTCTCGTCGCCATGATGGCCGGCGCGGATTTCATCAAGACCTCGACCGGCAAGGAGACCGTCAACGCCACGCTGCCGGTGGGACTGGTGATGACGCGCGCGATTCGCGAGTATTGCGAACGCACCGGCATGGCCGTAGGGTGCAAACCTGCGGGCGGGATCCGCACCGCGAGGCAGTCGCTCGACTGGCTGGCGCTGATGAAAGAGGAGCTCGGCCAGAGTTGGCTGGAGCCGCACCTGTTCAGGATCGGCGCCAGCAGCATGCTGGGCGATATCGAGCGGCAACTGGAATTCCATGGCAGCGGGCGCTATTCCGCTTCCTACCATCACCCGCTGGCCTGACGAGAGCTTATGCCGAACACGAGCGTGGCCGAGAAGTTCCGCAGCATGGACTACGGCGCGGCGCCGGAAGATCCGCTCGAGTCCCTGGCCTGGCTGGATCGGTTCAAGCGCCGCTTCGGCCATTTCATCGGCGGCAAATGGAGCGTTCCCTCCCAGGGGCGTTACTTCGAAACGCACGACCCCTCGACCGGGGACAAGATCGCCGACGTCGCCCAGGGGAGCGCGGCTGATGTGAACGCGGCCGTCAGGGCGGCGCGCGCCGCTTTGCCGCGCTGGCAGGGGCTGACCGCGCACGCGCGGGCCCGCTTGCTGTATGCACTCGCGCGGCAGGTGCAGAAGCACTCGCGGCGCCTTGCGGTGCTCGAGACCCTCGACAACGGCAAACCGATCCGCGAGAGCCGCGACATCGACATACCGCTGGTGGCGAGGCACTTCTACTACCACGCCGGCTGGGCGACGCTGCTGGCGAGTGAATTTCCCGGCCATCAGGCCTGCGGCGTGGTCGGCCAGATCATTCCATGGAACTTTCCACTGCTGATGGTGGCGTGGAAGATCGCACCGGCGCTCGCCGCCGGTAACACGGTCGTGTTGAAGCCGGCGGAATTCACTCCAGTTACCGCGCTCGCGTTTGCGGAGCTGTGTAACGAGGTCGGTCTGCCGCCAGGGGTGGTGAACATCGTCACCGGAGACGGCAGCACCGGCGAGGCACTGGTCGCGCACCCGGACGTGGACAAGATCGCCTTCACGGGCTCGACCGAAGTCGGCCGGGCGATCCGCCGTGCCACCGCCGACTCGCACAAGAAGCTGTCACTGGAGCTCGGGGGCAAGTCGCCGTTCGTGGTGTTCGAGGATGCCGATCTCGACAGCGCCGTCGAAGGACTGGTCGATGGCATCTGGCTGAACCAGGGGCAGGTGTGCTGCGCCGGTTCGCGGCTGCTGATGCAGGAGAGCATCGCGGTCGCGTTGACGAAGAAGCTGCAGGCGCGCATGGCCGCGCTGCGGGTCGGCGCGCCGCTCGACAAGACCAGCGACATCGGGGCGATAGTCGCGCGCGTGCAGCTGGAGCGCATCGAGAGCCTGGTCGCGCAGGGCGTGGCGGAGGGGGCCTCGTGCTGGCAGCCGGACGTGCCGCTGCCCTCGCGGGGCCTGTACTACCGGCCGACGCTGTTCACCAACGTCCACCCGACCTCGGTCGTCGCGCAGACCGAGATCTTCGGTCCGGTGCTGGCTGCGATGACGTTCCGCACGCCCGCGGAGGCGGTGGAACTCGCCAACAACACCGCCTACGGGCTGGCGGCCAGCGTGTGGAGCGAGAGCGTGAATATCGCGCTGCAGGTGGCCGCGCAGATCAAGGCCGGCGTAGTGTGGGTGAACAGCACCAACATGTTCGACGCCGCGTGTGGTTTCGGCGGCTACCGCGAGAGCGGCTTCGGCCGAGAGGGCGGGCGTGAAGGCCTGCGCGAGTACCTGCAGCCTGGGTGGCTGCGCACGAGGCCGCCGCTGCGCCGGCGCGCAGCCGGCGGGCGGCGCGGGGCGCAGGCGGTCGAAGCGACCAAGCTCATCGACCGGACCGTGAAGCTCTATATCGGCGGCAAGCAGGTGCGGCCGGATTCAGGCTACAGCCTCGAATGCCGCTCACGCTCCGGCGTGCTGCTCGGTGAGACCCCGCTTGGCAACCGCAAGGACATCCGTAACGCCGTGGAAGCGGCGCGCCGCGCGCAGCAGTGGGGGAGCAGCAGTACCCACAATCGGGCGCAGGTTCTCTACTACGTTGCGGAAAACCTGGCGCAGCGCGGTAAGGAGATCGCCGCACGCCTCGCGGTCGTAGTGGGCAGGAAGCAGGCGTTGGAGGAGCTGCGCTTGAGCGTCGGGCGGCTGTTCGCGTATGCGGCGTGGGCCGACAAGTACGAGGGCGTGGTGCACTCGCCGCCGTTCAGGAACATATCCGTGGCGATGAACGAGGCGCTGGGGACCGTGGGCGTGATCTGCCCCGCGGAGGCGCCGTTGCTCGGTTTCCTGTCACTGGTGCTGCCGCTGGTGGCGGCGGGGAACTGCGTGGTAGCGGTGCCCTCGGCGCTCTACCCGCTCGTCGCGGGCGACCTGTACCAGGTATTCGAGACGAGTGATGTCCCGGGCGGTGTCATCAACATGGTGACCGGGCGCCCCGCGGAGCTGCTGAACGTCCTGGCCGAGCACGATGACGTGGACGCGCTGTGGTGCCATGGGGAAGAGGACCTGTGCGCGGCGGCCAAGCGCTTATCGGCGGGCAACCTCAAGCAGGTCTGGACCAACGAGGGGCGCCGAATCAATTACTTCAACGTACGTGAGGGCGAAGGCCGCTGGTACCTCGAGCACGCATTCCAGGTCAAGAATATCTGGGTGCCGTACGGGGAATGACCTTCAGTGTGGCGGCGAGGGCGCCTTCAGCAAGGCGATAGCCAGGTGCTCGAGCCGCGGAACGTCGACGTCGAACACCACCGTGACCGCGCGCTCGCCCAGCCCCGGACCCTCACCGGGAGCCCAGCTGAGCGTGCTGCCGTAACCGGCGGTGAAGCTGGTATCCACGTCGACGAGCAGAGTCTTCGAACGGGTAACGATCGAGGGGTCGAGCCATACTGCGACCGTGAGCTCGTCCCACATCGGATACGACTGGCCGAACTCGCCGAGATAGGCATCGAAAGGTGCCTGACCCTTGGCGACGTCGCGGATGAATTCCGGCTTGAAGAAAGTCCTGGTGGTGGGATCAATCGGAACCTCGGAGATTTTCTTCCACGGCTCGTGCAGCACGATGGACGCGGCTTCCGGGTCAAAGCGCATGTTGAACTCGCGCCGCGTTGCGTTCACATACTCCGTGGCAAACGGGTTGTCGGCGGGAGTGGGATTGAAACTTCCGCCCATGAAGACGAGCTCTTTTGCCAGGGAAGCGAACTGCGGATCGAGCCGCGAGGCCATCGCGATGTTGGTGAGCGGACCCGCGGCTACGATGCTGACCTGACCGGGGAACTGGTGCACCTTGCGCGCCAGGAAGCTGGCGGCGCTTTCGTGCGCGGGCTGGATCGTGGGCTGACCGGCCGGGGAGGGTGGCACGAGGTAAGGATCGGCGTGATACGGGGTACGGCGCACCGCGCCCTCATCGGGCCAGGTTTCGGTCCACGCTCCCTTGTAGAAGAGCTTGCCGTACAGCTCCTCCCAGCGCTTGGTGCGGCTCTGCGTATTGAGGAGGGGGAATACTGCCCCCGGATAGACGGGCACTTCGGTTCGTTTGGCGATCTCCAGCAGCCGCAGCGTGTGACTCACTTCCTCATCGCGCCAGCCGTCACCGCTCGGGATGGTGATGCCGAGCACTTCGACGTCCTTCGACTGCAGCAGCATCAAAATCGCCTGCAGGTTCGAGCCCGCGGGACCGAAGGCGTCCTGGTCGATGATGACCTTGCGTCGCGCGCTCGCCTCCGCCGCCCGGCTGTCGTTTGGCGGCGCCAAGGCCAGCAGCGCGACGAGAGCGAGCAGTATCGGAGCCAGCGCCGCAGGTCGGCAGTGCGAACGAAATTTCATGCGAGGATCTCCGCGACTGTGCACGCGACCGTGGCGGTCGCGCGGCGCAGGTCGTTTAGGCGCAGGCACTCATCTGCGGCGTGACCGTTTGCTTCCGCCAGCGTGCGCGGCCCCGCGCCGTAGAGAACGGTCGGGATGCCGGCCGCGGCGTAGTGCCGCGCATCTGTATAAAGCGGCACGCCGTATTCCGCCACGGGGACGCCGAAGAATGCTTCCGCATTGCGCCGCAGCGCCGCGCTGAGGCGCTCGCTGCCGAGCACCGGCACCAGCGGGAGGGCGAGAAGGATGCGGCGGAACTCGACCTGAGTGTCCGGGGACGCCGCCGCCGCCCGCTCGATCAGCGCGCGCAGTTCGGCCTCGACGGCGGCCGGGTTCTCCTCGGGGATGATGCGGCGGTCGATGCGAAAGCTGACGCGATCAGGCACGACGTTCGTGTTGATGCCGCCCTCGATGAGGCCGACGTTCACGGTAGGATGCGTGATGCCGGCAACCGCCGAGCGCCGGCTCTTCAGAGCGTCACGGGACTCATAGATGCTCGCGAGGATCGCGGTCGCCGCGGCCAGCGCGTCGACGCCGGATTCGGGCATCGCGGCATGTCCCTGGCGCCCGCGCACCGTGACCTCCAGGTGCAGACAACCGTTGTGTGCCGTGGTCACCGCGTAGGAGAACCCGGCGCAGATCGCGTAGTCGGGGCGACTCAGGCGCTCGGCAAGCAGCCACCGCGGCCCGATGTACCCGCCCGCCTCCTCGTCATAGGTGAAATGCAGCTCGACGCTGCCGTTGAACGAGCGTCCGTGCCTCGCGAGCTCCTGCAACGCGCGCAGCGCATACGCGTAGGTGGCAAAGTCGGACTTGCTCACCGCGACTCCCCGGCCGTACATGGTGGGGCCGTGCGCTGAGTCGTCGATCACTTCCGCGCCGTACGGTGCGCGCGTCCAGCCGTGGCCCGGCGGCACCACATCTCCATGTGCATTGAGAGCGATGCAGGGGCCGCCCTCACCGAAAGTCTGGCGCACGATGAGGTTGGTCGCCGAAAGCATCCCGGCTGCGCGCACGGCATCGGCCGGGACCGGGTAGGCTTCGACCGCGAATCCCAGCGCAGCGAGCGCCCGGCGGGCGGTTTCCGCGTGCGCGGCACAGTCGCCGGGCGGATTGTCCGTGGGAACCCTCACCAGCGCGGCCAGGAATTCGCACTCCTCGGCGAAGGCGCCGTCGACGATCGCCCCGACCGCCGCTTCGAGATTCGTTGCGGCTTGCGATCGCTTGGCAGTCATTGGGGTCGGCTCATGGTGGTATCGGGAACATCGGCGGCCAGGAAGTGCACCAGGAAATCCTCGAAGGCGCGGGCCGCAAGATCGGCGTCCGCGGCGCTCATCGTCTCGGATGGATGATGGCTGATGCCACCGTTGCCGCAGCGCACGAACAGCATGCCGATCTGGGTGCTGTGCGCCATGACCATCGCGTCGTGGCCGGCGCCGCTCGGCAGGCGGCGCACGTCGCTCCTGCCGGTGACGCGGCCAATGCTGTCTGCCCAGCGTTGTTGCATCGCAGGCGCGCAGCGGACGCTGGCCACCTCGAGCACCGTGCGCCACTGAATGTCGACCTGCCGGCGCGCGGCGATGCGTTCGGATTCGGCCATTACCCGAGCGACAGCGGCGTTGCGCACCTCATCGTTATCGGCGCGAATGTCGACGCTCAGCTCGCAACGACCCGGAATGACGTTGGTTGCGCCGCCCGGAACGTGCAGCTCTCCGACCGTGCCGACCAGCCCCGGGGTGTCGCTGCAACACCTCTCCACAGCCAGCACCACTTCCGCCGCGGCCGCCGCGGCGTCGCGGCGCACAGGCATGGGCACCGTGCCCGCATGCCCCGCCAGCCCGGTAACCGTAACCAGGCAACGGGTGCTGCCGGCGATCGACGTGACCACACCGAGCGCGGCTCCCGCGCCGAGCAGCACCGGTCCTTGCTCGATGTGCACTTCCACGAAACCGATAAGGGTGCGCGGATCGAAGGCGGCCCGAGAGATGGCTGCGGGGTCGAGGCCGCAGCTAATCATCGCCTGGCGCATCGTGATGCCGTCCGCATCGACGCTCTCGAGCACCGACGGGTCGAATCGGCCGGCGACCGCGCGGCTGCCGAGAAAGCTCGATTTGAATCGCACACCTTCCTCCTCGGCAAAGGCGATGACGGTGAGGGTAAAAGGGAGGCTGGTGTCCGCGTGCCGCAGCCGCGCCACCACCGCCAGCGGCAGGAGAATCCCCAGCCGTCCGTCGAACTTTCCCGCATCGGTGACGGTGTCGTAGTGAGAGCCGGTCAGGAGCGTCGCGCCGGCCACGGAAGGCCAGCGGCCGATGACGTTGCCCACGGCATCGGTTTCAACCGTCAGTCCGGCCGCCAACATGAAGTCACGGATCAGCGCCGCGGTGGCACGGTGCGCAGGGGTCAGGTACGAGCAGGCAAGGCCGTCGTTGCGATCGCTGATGCGCGCCAGCTGCTCCGCCATGGCGATGATCCGTGTCCCCAGTGGTTCATCCACGAGCTCCGCGAGACGGAAGCCGGCGATACGGCCGATTTCGCGCAGCGCAACGGCGCGCTCGTGCTCGATGGTGTTGGGGAGGCGCTGCTCGAGCGCGGCGAGCACCGAGGTGCGATCGTGCCCCTTGACCGCGAGTACGAACGGAAAGCCGAACTTGCGCAGGTACGCGGCATTGAGCTGCTGCAGGCGCCCGAACTCTTGCGGGCTGCAAGCCGCCAGGCCGGCACTTTGCTGCTCGCGCGCCGACTCGCAGGTCAGATCGGCGTGGATCGCCGCCCTGCCGACGAGCTCGGGATGCGCGCGGATCAGCGCCAGTTGCTCATCAGGGGATGCGCGCCCGATAGCCGCGCACAGGGCCTCGTGAAGATGCAATTGCGAGCGAAACGGGCGGCCCGCGACCACGCGCTCGGCGACCCAGGCCGATCGCTCGAACACGCCCGACAGCGCGGCCACGAATTGTGGGCCCGCGCATGAGTTGAGCTCTTGCAGGGAAATCACGGCTGCCTCGGGCCGCTCACCGGCGGATGCGCGGCGATCCAGTGCCGGGCGATATCGATGCGCCGACAAGTCCACACGTGCGCGTGTTGAAGGAGGTAGTCGAGAAAGCGCTCGAGGCTCGCGATGCGGCCCGGCCGGCCGATCAGCCGGGCGTGCAGCCCGATCGACAGCATCTTCGGCGCATCGAGTCCGTGCGGATCTCCTTCACGGTAGAGCGTATCGAAGGCGTCGCGCAGGTAATCGAAGAACTGCGTCCCGGAATTGAATCCCTGCGGTGTCGCGAAGCGCATATCGTTGCTGTCGAGCGTGTAGGGCACGACCAGGTGCGGGACGCGGCGCGTGCCGCCGTCGGCCTCGAGGGCCACCGCGCTCCAGTAGGGCAGGTCATCGGCGTAGGAGTCGGCGTCGTAAAGAAAGCCGCCGTGCTCGACGATGAGGCGCCGGGTGTTCGGGCTGTCGCGCCCGGTGTACCAGCCGAGCGGCGCGGTACCGGTCAGCTCGGTGAGTAGCGCGACGGCCTGCGCCAGGTGGGCCCGCTCGGTGGCCTCATCGACCTGCTGGTAGCTGATCCAGCGCAGGCCATGACCGGCGATCTCGTGCCCCAGCTCGCGGTAAGCGGCGGCCGCTTCGGGATGGCGCTTCAGGGCCGCGGCCGCGGCAAACACCGTGAGCGGCAGTTTGCGCCGCTCGAAGGCGCGCAGGACTCGCCACAAGCCCGCGCGCGAGCCGTACTCGAACAGCGACTCCATGCTCATGTGGCGCATCGGGAAGGCTTGCGCGCCAATGATCTCCGACAGGAAGGTCTCCGAGGCTGCGTCCCCGTCGAGCACACAACTCTCGGCGCCCTCCTCGTGGTTCAAAACGAACTGCACGGCGATACGGGCACCCCCCGGCCAGCGGGCGTGCGGCGGACGGCGGCCGTATCCGACCAGGTCGCGCGGATAGTCTTCGGCTGTCGGGCTCATGCAGAGGGTCCGCGGGTGGAATTCTCGGCCGTCGTCCCGGAAAAAACGGCAGCGGCGCGCACTTCGCGCCCAAGGATGTAGGTGCGCGACACGACCCGATCGTCTCCGAGTGTCATGAGCACCAACAGCTTCTCGGACAGTGTGCGCGCCTGAGCCGTGCGCCGCGCGATCAGCGCCGTGGCGCGCAGGTCGAGCACGATGAAATCGGCCTCCGTTCCCGGAGCGAAGCGGCCGACCTGGTGGTCAATGCCGAGCGCACGCGCCCCCGCGAGAGTGGCGAGATAGAACGCACGCAGAGGCGGGAGCTGCTGGCGCAACAGTTGTGCCACCTTGTAGGCGTCCGCGAGCACGCGCAGCATGCTGAAACTGCTGCCGGCGCCGACATCGGTCGCGGCCGCATAGCGCATGCCGGCGGCATCGGCGGCCGCCATGTCGAACAGCCCGCTGCCCAGATAGAGGTTGGAAGAGGGGCAGAACGCCGCCGACGCGCCGGACTGCGCCATCCGGGCGCGGTCGGCGGCATCGAAGTAGATGCCGTGCGCGTACACGGCGCGCTCACGCAGCAGCCCGTAGCGGTCATAAACGTCGAGGTAGCTGCGAGTGGCGGGAAACAGCTGCCTCGCGCGGGCCACTTCGTCGGGGTTCTCCGCGACGTGCGTCTGGATGAGGCTGTCCGGAAAATCCCTCGCCAGCCGCCCGGCGCTCTCGAGTTGCGCCGCTGACGAGGTCAGGGCAAAGCGCGGGGTGATCGCGTATAGCAGCCGTTCGCGGCCGTGCCAGGCCTGCAGCAATTCACGCGAGTCACGCTCGCCTTCCTGCGGCGAGTCGCGCAGCTCCTGCGGACAGTTGCGATCCATCAGCACTTTGCCAGCGACCATGCGCAGGTGACGCGCCGCCGCGGCGCGGAAGAAGGCCTCGACGGAGGCGCGGTGGACCGTGCAGAAGACCATCGCCGTCGTCGTACCGTTGCGCAGCAATTCATCGAGGAAGAACTCGGCGACCGCGCGCGCGTGCGCAGCGTCGGCGAAGGCGCGTTCGGCCGGAAACGTGTGGTTCTCCAGCCAATCGAGCAGCCCCCTGCCGCCCGAGGCGATGACGTCGGTTTGCGGATAATGAGTGTGCACATCCACGAAACCGGGGATGAGCAGGTTTTCCCCGTGATCGACGAGCTGTGAGTCCCGTGGCAGGCTCGGCAGCAACTCCCGCGCCGGGCGCACCGCCGCGACCCGCCCGTTGTCAGTGATCAGGAGTCCATCGGCGAGATACTCGAAGCTCGCGGGGTCATCCTGCGGGCCCGGGTCGGAACGGAAATGCAGAATGGCGCCCCGATGCGCGCACAGGCCCGTGCCGGCATCAGTGCGCGGCGCCATGCTCGGT
>DASWUP010000112.1:0-8239 GCA_036401635.1 Steroidobacteraceae bacterium | reverse complement strand
GGCGCGCTCACTTTCATGCGCACGCGCCTCGGGGCCTGAGCGGCCCGCGACCCGCTCGGCGCGCGTGCGCGCGCTCATTGGTATCGCGCTCGCCGCCGTCGGCGTCGCCGTGACGAACCCTGCGCGCGCGGACCAGCAGCGTGAGCCGCAGCTGCAGGCTGTGGTCGCGAAGGCGATCGCCCAGGCGCAGTGCTTCACCGATCACTACGACTCCGCCGTGTGGTACACGCTGATGGAGCCGCGGCTGCGGCGCATCGTCAAGGAGAAAGACGAGCGCCTCGATATTCTCAAGCAGGTGTACTGCGAAACGCACCGCGCGGGAGAGGCGCGTTTGCCCCCGGGCCTCGTCATGGCGCTGATCGATGTCGAGAGCCGCTTCGATCGCTGGGCGGTATCCCCGGCGGGCGCCGTGGGTCTCATGCAGGTAATGCCGTTCTGGCCCGAGCGGCTCGGGATGCGTCGCTACGAGCTGATACACGTTGCGCCCAACATCCGCATGGGCTGCGCGATCCTGCGCTTTTACCTGCTGTTCGAGCGCAACGACGTGCGCAAGGCGCTGGCGCGCTACAACGGCAGCCCCGGGCGGCGTGACTACCCGGACCTGGTTATCAGCCAGTGGACCCGCTGGAACGGCGCGGATGACCTGGGGTTCGGAAAAACGCCCGCGCCGCGCTAGCGCGCGGCGACGCTAGTTCGCCCCGGCAGGCGCCGGTCCGGCATGTGCCGGCGGCAACATTCGCGCCACGCCTTCGCGGCGCGAGTCGGCCGCCCCCTCGTAGGCGCCGTCGGCGCGGCGCAGCACGCCGTGCAATCCCGAACCTTCCGCATGCCCGGTTTTCAACTCGATGCCGCGCTCGCGCAGTCCGGCGAGCAGCGCCGGAGAGAACTTGGCCAGCTCGCCGCTGAAGGCGTCGCCGCGTGCGATCAGGTTCGGCAGCTCGATCGCTTGCTTCAGAGAGAGCTTCCAGGCGAGTAGTCCCACCAGTGCCTTGGCGTTGTACTCGAGAATCGCGGAACCGCCGGGAGAGCCGAGTGCGGCGACGAAGTTGCCGGCGCGATCGAGAACGATGATCGGCGCCATCGAGGAACGCGGGCGCTTGCCGCCGCGCACCGCATTGGCGATCGGGCGGCCGGCGTCGGCGGGCACGAACGAGAAGTCGGTGAGCTGATTGTTGAGCACGAAACCACCGACCGTGCGTCCGGAGCCGAAGATCGATTCCACGGTGGTAGTCATGGAGACGACATTGCCGTCGCTATCCACGACCACGAGGTGGCTCGTTCCGGCGGACTCGGCGGTCGCATCCCGTCCGCGCGTCACGGGGATCTCGCCCGGCGGCGGCGCCGCGCCGGCGTGTTCACCGATCAGCTGCACACGCAGCCGCACGTAGGCGGGATCGAGCAGGCGCTCCACCGGCACTTGCACAAAGCGCGGATCCGCCACGTAGCGGTCACGGTCGGCGTACATGAGGCGGCTCGCCTGCGCGAACAGGAACCAGGCCTGAGGGTCCGTGGGACGGCGTCCGGCGATATCGGTCTTGTCGAGTATAGAGAGCATTTCCAGCAGCGAGACGCCGCTCGAGGGCGGCGGCGGCACGCACACCGAGTAGCCGCGGTACGGCCGACACAGCGGCTCGTCCCAGTTCGCGCGATACGTGGCCAGGTCCTTGAGCGTCATGGTTCCCGGAAACGGCGCCTGGTGCGTGGTGGCCACGATCTCACCTGCCAGCGCACCTTCGTAGAGCGCACGCGGACCTTCGAGTGCAATGCGCTGCAGCGTCTTGGCGTAACCGGGATTGCGAAACAGGTCACCCTCCTGGACGGTGTCGCCGTCGGGGCGTGAGAACAGCGTGCGCACCTCGTTGGTGGGCGGAAAGGGCGATCCCTCGCCGAGAAACAGGGCGAGCCTTGAGGGGACCTTGAAGCCGAGCGAGGCGGTGCGAATCGCAGGCTGAAAGAGCTCCTTCCAACGCAGTGCACCAAGCTTCGCGTGCGCGGTGGACAGCATGGCGATCGCGCCCGGTACTCCGGTGGAGCGTCCGCTGCGCACTGCCTCGACATACGACAAGGGTTTGCCGTGCTCGTCCAAAAACATGTCAGGCTGCGCGGCTGCCGGCGCCCGCTCGCGGCCATCGAGGGCGCTCACTTTGCGGGTGCGCGCATCGTAGTACATGAGAAATGCGCCGCCGGCGATCCCGGAGCTCTGCGGCTCGACGAGTCCGAGCATCGCCTGCACCGCAACGGCCGCGTCGATCGCGTTGCCGCCCTTGCCGAGAATCTCGAGGCCGGCATCGACCGCGAGCGGATTGGCGGCTGCGACCCAGGCCGGCTGCGCGCGGTGCGGGTGGCGGTGGAACCATGGAACCTTAGCGGGCGGCGCTGCTGCAGAGGCTGGCGGCACCTCGGAAATTGCAGGTGACGGTGCTTCGGCCGCGGCGGGCGCCGATGCCGGTGCGGCTGCCGGCGGGGGTGCCTGCGCGGGAGCGGGCGCTTGTGCCTCGGGGTGCGCGGCCGATGCCCACAGCGCCAGCCCCGCGAGCAGCGAGAGAGGAAATACTCTAATCAACATCCTGATCACTTCGAGCCGTGTGAAAACCGGAAGAGGCCTGCAGCGCATCGACCGCGGCGTCGCTCACTTCCACCGCGGTGACGCTGGAGGCCGAGGAGCCGATCCACAGCCAGTTCACGAACGCGAGCACCGCCGCCTCTTCGCCGCACGCCAGCACCTCGACGCGGCCGTCCGCAAGGTTGCGGACGTATCCGCTGATCGCGAGGTCCTGTGCGCGCCGCGCCGCGGTGGCGCGGTAGAAAACCCCCTGGACACGGCCGCTCACCAGACACTTCTTGCAGATCATGCGCAAATACTACTCAGATCCGTGCGCGCCTGCCCTGCGCAGATGATGGCATATTGGTTTTGTGGCAACGTAGGACGCGCCACGGGAGAAATTCGGCATGACGGAGATACTGGTGCTCTACTATTCGCGCAGCGGCGCCACCGCCGAGCTGGCGCGACAGGTGTGCCGCGGCGTCGAAGGCGTTGCGGGCGCGAGCGCGCGGCTGCGAACCGTGCCGCCGGTGTCCGCGGAAAACGCCGGCCCGGCCAAGCCGGTGCCCGCGAGCGGGGCGCCTTACGCCACGGTTGACGATCTGCGCGAAATGGATGGGCTGGTGCTCGGCAGCCCCACGCGCTTCGGCAACATGGCCGCGCCGCTGAAATACTTTCTCGACGGCACGGCGAGCTTGTGGCTGTCCGGCGTGCTTGCGGGCAAGCCGGCCGGAGTGTTCACCTCTACACAAACCATGCACGGCGGCCAGGAGACGACCCTGCTATCGATGATGCTGCCGCTGCTGCATCACGGCATGTACCTGGTGGGCCTGCCCTACACCGAGCGAGCGCTCAACGAGACCCAGGGCGGCGGCACTCCGTACGGCGCCTCCCATGTCAGCGGCCCGGACGCGACCGCGGCGCTCACGGATCACGAAAAGGCTCTGGCGCAGGCACTGGGAAAGCGGGTCGCAAGCCTCGCGGTGCGACTCGCCTCATTCGCCGCGCCGGCGCGCGGCTGAGCGTAACACTTCGCGGATGAACGGGATCGTCAGCCGCCGCTGCGCGGCGAGCGCCGCTTCATCGAGTGTATCGAGCAGTTCGTACAGGCTGCGCATGTCGCGCGGAAAGCGCCGCTGCAGCCAGTGCGAGGTTTCTGCGGGCAGCTCGAAGCCGCGCAGCCGCGCGCGCAGCTGCAGCGCGGCCTGCTGCTCGCTCTCATCCAGCACCCGCAGCTGAAACACCGCACCCGCGGCACAGCGGGAACCCAGATCCGCCAGCGCCCAATTCAGCAATGCCGGTGGCGCCTGCGCGGAGGCGATCAGCCGCCCACCGGCGTCTTCCATTTCGCGCAGCAGCCCGAAGATCCCGCGCTCCCAGTGCAGCTGCCCGGCGACTCGGTCGATATCGTCCAGACACAGGCACTCAAGCTGCGGCAGGCCTTCGAGCACCCCGACACCGAGCCGTGACACCTGCGCCAGGGGCAGGAAACCCGCGCGCATGCGCTCGCTCGCCGCGGCGCAGATCGCCTGCAACAGGTGTGTCTTGCCCGCGCCGCCAGGACCGCACAGCCAGGTGATGCCGGAAACTTCCGCGCTCGCGAGGCGCCGCGCGTGCTCCAGCGCCTCGGTGTTGCGCGCCGGCAGGAAGCTGGCGAATACCGCGCGGTCGGGCAGACGCAGCCCCAGCGGAATCTGACGCATGCGCGTGAGCGCTCTACGAGGAGCGCACGGGTTGCACCCAGGCGCGCCGCGTGAAGGTTAGGACGTAGTGCAGTCCGGACACAACAGTGGTCGCGAACGTGAGCACCGCGCAAGCATCGAGCACCTCGCGCGGCGGCACACCCGCCGCCGCATTGAGCAGCACCAGACCTACGTACGCCAGTTGCGCGGCCGTGTTTACCTTGCTGATCACCGTGGGCCGTCCCCGCAACGGGCCGAACCACAGCCGGAAGGTCAACGCACCAAGCCCGATCAGCACGTCGCGCGCCACCACGGCGGCGGCGAGCCACCAGGGGATCAGGCCGAGCCACGCAGACTCGACAAACACCGTGACCAGCAGCAGCTTGTCGGCCAGTGGATCGAGGATCTTGCCGAGCTCGGATGTCCAGTTGAAGCGCTTGGCGAGGTAGCCGTCGAGTCCGTCCGAGACGGCCGCCGCCACGAACAACCCGAGCGCCACCAGGTGCTCGCCGGCATGCAGCGTCACCACGACCGGCCAGATCAGCGCCAGGCGGATCAGACAAATGAAGTTGGGCAGGTGGCGCACGGCGCCCTCACCCCTGGGGCTGGTAGCGATACAGCGCCGGTGCGCCGGCGGCGCTGGTACGCACCAGGCGGGCCGAGCCGGCCAGTGCCTGGTCGAGCCCGGCGGCGCCGCCGCGCACGGTTACATCGAAGTCGACGCTGCTGGCGCTGGCCGCAGCGATGTTGGCGCGGCGCACGCCCGCAACGCTCTGCAGCAGACGTGCGACTGCGGCGTAGCCGGCAAGTCCCGTGACTCCATCGATCCGCACCCGCGTCTCCGCTTCCGCCTGCGCGAGCGAGCTGCCCTGCTGCGGCACCAGCAGATCCACCGCGTGGTCGATGCCCGCGGCGAGCGGACCATTCCAACTCTCGCTGGCGGAGCGCGTGTACAGCGTCCACTGCAACTCGCTGTCGGTAGCGGCAGCATCGCCGCGCCCCACCAGGATCTGATCGCCACCGTAGCGCTGCCCGGACTGCAGCATCGCGGGGGCCGCCAGCAGGTTACCGTCCGCATCGAGGACCGTGAGCGGCAGCAAGCTGATCGGCAAGCCGCGCTCCGCCGCCACGCGTTCGAGCTCGGCCCGCGCAGCGTCCTCGGCGGCGCGATTGCGCGGTGGCGACAGTACCACGAGGGTGAACGGGCGCTCACGCTCCCAGATGCTGCGGCCCGCCGCGGTGATGGCCTGCTCGACGGCGGCGCTGTCGAACACGACCTGCGATTCCCCGCGCGGCCCCACCCCATAGCCCTTCACGTACCTGGCCGCATCG
This sequence comes from Steroidobacteraceae bacterium, assembly GCA_036401635.1. Taxonomy (GTDB): domain Bacteria; phylum Pseudomonadota; class Gammaproteobacteria; order Steroidobacterales; family Steroidobacteraceae; genus 13-2-20CM-66-19. The sequence continues at coordinate 2,683 of DASWUP010000112.1, read as the reverse complement.
GCCACCACGCTGGCGAGCGCCGGGTCGTCGGCGGACTCGCGCCGGCCGGTCGCGCGCACCAGCGCCTGCCGCATGGCGTCCTGCACCGCGGCGCCGGACTGTGCGTCGACATCGACTTCGTAAACGCGCACCGGCCGTCCCGCCCAGGACGACAGCGGCAGCACGCAGTACAAAGCGCACAGGCTCGCCAGAAGTGCGCGCACGCGCCGGTTCGCGCTGGTTGATTTTGGGCCCGGTCGCGACATTGTCTGGATCGCACGCGCAACAGCGCGAAGCGGCAGGTACAATACCATACGCGCCCGTGCCACACGGCGACCCGCCCGCCTCGCGCACCAGACTCATGACAGAAGGTTCCGGCATCACCTATCGCGATGCAGGCGTCGACATCGACGCCGGCGACGAACTCGTTGAGCGCATCAAACCCCTGGTGCGCCGCGCGCAGCGCCGCGAAGTGCTCGCCGGCATCGGCGGCTTTGGTGCCCTCGTCGAGCTGCCAGCCGGCTATCAGCGCCCGGTGCTGGTCTCGGGCACCGACGGTGTGGGCACGAAGCTGCGGCTTGCGATCGACAGCGGTCGCCACGACACGATCGGCATCGATCTGGTGGCGATGTGCGCCAACGACGTCGTGGTGCTGGGCGCCGAGCCGCTGTTCTTTCTCGACTACTACGCTACCGGCAAGCTGCGCGTGGCGGTCGCGGAGGCCGTAGTGCGCGGGATCGTGGAGGGTTGTGTACAGGCTGGCGCGGCGCTGGTGGGCGGCGAGACTGCGGAAATGCCCGGGATTTACCACGGCGAGGACTACGATCTCGCCGGCTTCTGCGTCGGCGTGGTGGAGAAGGACGCGATCATCGACGGTGCGCGCACTCGCGCCGGGGATGCGATCATCGGCCTCGGCTCATCCGGGCCGCATTCCAACGGCTACTCGCTCATCCGCAAGCTGGTGGCGGCCGCCGGCGCGACAGCCGCGACGCAGCTCGAGGGTCGCACCCTCTTCGACCGGCTGCTCGCGCCGACACGTATCTACGTGAAGCCGCTGCTGGCGCTGCTGCGCGCCCTGCCGGTGCACGGCCTGGCGCACATTACCGGCGGGGGTTTGAGCGACAACCTCCCGCGGGTACTGCCCGAAGGACTCGAGGCGGTGCTCGAGCGCCGCAGCTGGCACAGCGATCCGGTGTTCGACTGGCTGCAGCGTGCCGGGCGCATCGAACCCGCGGAGATGTACCGCACCTTCAACTGCGGCGTAGGCATGGTCGTCATCGTGCCGCCCGAGCGCGCCGCTGCGGCGGTGGAATTCCTCGCGGCGCGCGGAGAAATGGCCCGGGTCATCGGCGAGGTCCGCGCGGGCGCGCGTGGTGTGATCATCCACGAATGAGCGCCGCCAGGCCGCTCAGGCTCGCCATCGTCATTTCCGGCCGCGGCTCGAACATGATCGCCATCGCGCGCGCCTGTCTCGCGGGCAGCGTTGCGGCACGGGTGACCGTCGTGATCGCCGATCGCCCCGACGCGGCGGGGCTCGCCAGCGCCCGCGAGCTGGGGATTGAGACCGTCACGGTGCTGCACCCAAAGGGCGGCGGCGGCACGGCGTTCGAGCGCTCGCTGGCGGCGGCACTGCAGGCACATCAACCGGATGCGATCGCGCTCGCGGGTTTCATGCATATTCTGTCGGCAGAGTTCGTCGAGCATTACCTCGGCAGGATGTTCAACATTCACCCGTCGCTCCTGCCCGCGTACCGCGGCCTGCACACCCATCGCCGCGTGCTCGAGGCGCGCGACACCGAGCATGGCGCAAGCGTGCATTTCGTGACCGTGGAGCTCGATGGCGGGCCGGTTGTGCTGCAGTCCAAGGTGGCGGTGGAGCCCGGCGACACCGACGCCACGCTGTCAGCGCGCGTTCAGGCCACCGAGCACATCATCTATCCGCGCGTGCTCGGCTGGTTCGCGCAGCGGCGCCTCGCGTGGCGCGATGGCGCAGCGTGGCTCGACGGGCGGCGCCTGGAGAGCCCCGTCGTGGAGGATTTCCGTGCACCCACGTCCGACTGAGGCCCGTCCGCTGCACCGGCACCCGCGGCGTGCGCGGCCACCCGCCCGGGTGTGGCCCCGCGCGGGGCTCACGCTCGGCGGTGTGACGTTCGGCGCTCTGCTGGCGCTTTCTCTTGCGGTGCACACAGCCGTCGCGGATGAGCTCAAGCCTTTTCAAGCCTCGTACGCGTGGATCTGGAACGGGATGGATGTTGCGGTCACGACGTTGAGGCTCGAGAAGATCGGAGACACTTGGACCTACACCACCAGGAGCGAGCCGCACGGCATCGGCAAATTGCTCTCGCAACGGCCGAAAACGCTGAGCGTGCTCAAGGTGGCGGACGCGCACGTGCAACCCCTGAGCTACAAGGGCGATGACGGCACGCGCTCCACCAGGCACACGGTGGACGTGAAGTACGACTGGGACAAGCGTCGCATCAGCGGCGTCTACGAAGAGGCGCCAGTGGACCTGCCGCTCACGCCCGGCGTGCAGGACGATGCCTCCGTGCAGGTGGCGATGATGGTGGAGCTGCTCTCCGGGCATACGCCCGAGCGCTTCTCGCTCCTCGACAAGAACGCGGTACGCGAGTACCGCTACACGCGCGAGGGCGAGGAAACGCTCAAGACTCCCTTCGGCGATGTGGCCACCGCCATCTACCGCAGC
>DASWUP010000111.1:0-6012 GCA_036401635.1 Steroidobacteraceae bacterium | reverse complement strand
AGACCTCGGGTGTTGCGCTGGGTACCGGCGCCGCTGCCCGCTGCGGCGCAAAGCGCAGCGCCTTCACAAACAGCGCCGCGCATCCCACGGTAAGCACCGCCGCCGTGAGAAACGCCGCGCCCGGGAAATACACGCCGGCTGTGCGGCCGGAGAAATAGCCAAACACCTGGGTCATAAGCGGCGGCCCCACAATGGCGCTCAGGCTATAGAGACTGGCGACCGCGCCTTGCAGCTCGCCCTGCGCGTTGGCGGGAATCTGCTGCGAAGCGAGCGCGTTCATCGACGGATAAGTCAGCGCGAACACGAAGGAGGTGAGCGATACCGCGTACATCATCCAGCCGTGGGTCGCGAAGGCATATCCGACATAGGCGAGCAACGCACCGCCCATGCCGGCAGCGGCAGCACGCCGCTCGCCGCCGATCCACGGAATGAGCACGCGCGTCAGCAGCCCCTGGGCGACGGCCATGACCAGCCCGACGAAGGCGAGCGAATAACCGACCTCGGCGCTGGTCCAGTGAAACTTGGAGATGGTGTAGAACGCCCAGGTGCTGGGCAGCACCTGGTGAGCGAGTTGCCACAGGAGCAGCGCGCCGAGCAGCCAGGTCACGGCTGGATATTTGCGGATCTGCAGCAGCGCCCCCAGCGGATTCGCCCGTAACCAGTGGAACGGCCGCCGCGACTGCGGCGGCAGCGATTCCGGCAGCGCGAAGTAGCCGAACGCCGTGTTGGCGAGCGCAATGGCGCCGGCGGCGAAGAACGGTGCCCGTGCTCCGAGGCCGCCCAGCAGACCCCCGATGGCGGGACCGAGGATGAACCCGATGCCGAACGCCGCGCCCATGAGGCCGAAGTTCTGCGCCCGCCGTGCAGGCTCGGTGATGTCCGCGACATAGGCGTACGCCGGCGTGAAGGAAGCGCCGGCCACGCCCGCGATCATGCGGCCGATGAACAGCCAGGCGATCACCGGCGCAAATCCCATTATCAGATAGTCGCAACCGAGAGCCAGCAGCGCGAACAGCAGCACCGGTCGGCGCCCGAAGCGATCGCTCAAATTTCCGAGCACCGGGGCGCAGAAGAACTGCATCAGCGCGTACACGAAGGACAGCCAGCCACCGTAGGCGGCGGCCCGGTCCACGGTCACCCCGGTGAGCTGCATGATGAGCCGCGGCAATACCGGCAAAATGATGCCAAAGCCGATCGAGTCGACCAGCACCGCGATGAAGATAAATGTGAAGGCGCCGCGGCCGGCTTTGCGCAAGCTCATGAGGGGCTTTCGTGGGGCGCGCTATCTTATACGAAGCGCTACGCGGCCTTCCTGCGGAACAGCAGCACCGCTGCGACGGTGGTGCACAGCGCGATCTCCAGCAGCTTCACCAGGTCCTGCGCCAGGGAGACGACCGATGCGCCCTTGAGGAACAGCCCCTGCATGAGGTGCAGCATGTGGGCGAGGGGATTGATGGTCGTGACGAACTGCAGCCACCACGGCATGTTCTCCACCGGCGTGGCGAATCCCGACAGCAGTGCGAACGGCAGCAGCACGGCGAACGCGCCCAGAAACGCCTGTTGCTGGGTATGCACCAGGGAAGAGATGAACAGTCCCACTCCGGCACACGCCTCGGCGAATGTCAGCACCGCAGCGTAGAAAACCAGCAGGTTCCCGCGGAACGGCACCTCGTACAGCAGCGTCACGATCAGCAGGTAGAGCGTCGCCTGCACGATCGCGACCAGCAGCGGCGGCAGCAATTTACCGAGCGCAATCTCGACCGGCGTCGCCGGAGAAACCAGCGTCTGGTCGAAGGTGCCGAGCTCGCGCTCGCGCGCGACCGACAGTGCGGTAATCATGAGTGCGACGCCGAGGCTCAGCGTGCCGACCAGGTTAGGCAGCATGAACCACTGGTAGTCGAGATTCGGGTTGAACCAGTTGTCGATCACGAGCGCAGCGTTAGGTGTGGGGGCGAACCCTGCTGTGACGGCCGCAGCGGCCGCGGCGTTGGCATCAGGCGGGGCACCGCTCAATGCCGTTCCCTCGGCCGCCACGATAGTGCTCACGTACTGGGCCGTGATCTGCGCCGCGTTGGAACGGCGTCCGTCGAGCAGCAGTTGCACGCTCGCCGGCCTGCCGGCGGCGAGGTCGGGGGAAAACCCGCTCGGCAGCACCAAAATCCCGATGACCTGCTCGCGCTCGAGGGCGCTGCGGGCTGCGGCGACGTTCGCGTAGCGCGGCAGCGAGGTAAAGCTGCGCGAGCCGCGCAGGCGCTGCTGGACGTCGGCGGCATACGGTCCGCGGTCGAGGTCCACGACCGCAAGCGCGATGTTCTTCACCTCCATGGTGGCGGCAGAGGAAAAAATGAACAGCTGGATGATGGGCGGGATGATGAGCGCCCAGCGCGCGCGCGGGTCGCGCAGCATCGTGATCAACTCCTTGCGAACGATGGCCAGTAGCCGCTGCAGCATCCGGATACTCCTCAGTCCAGCCGCTTGTGCAGCCGCCGCCAGGTGAGGCCGAAGAACAACCCCCCCACGGCGAGCATGAACAGCATGTTGGGAATCAGCACCGACCACAGATCGCCGGCGAGAAATACCGTCTGCAGCGACACGTTCATGTAGCGCGCCGGGATCACCAGCGTGATGGCGCGCAGCCACGGCGGCATGGAGTGGATATCGAACAGAAACCCCGACAGCATCATCGCCGGCAGGTAGCCGGTCATGAGCCCGAGCTGCGCCGCAGCCATCTGCGTTCTCATGGTCACCGATATCAACAAGCCCTGCCCCAGTGCCGGCACCAGAAACACCCCCGACACCAGACCGAGCGCCAGGAATGAACCGCGCAGCGGCAGCTGGAACAGCAACAGCGCCGTCAGCACGCACACCGCCATCGATATCATTGCCAGCAGGAAATACGGCAGCGTCTTGCCGATCAGGATCTGGCCGCGCGTCACGGGCGTCGCGTACAAGGCTTCCAGCGTGCCACGCTCGTACTCGCGCGCGATCACCAGCGAGGTGAGTAGCGTCCCGAGCAGCGTCATGATCACCGTCATCGAGCCGGGGATCAGGAACCAGCGGCTCACCGCGTTGGCGTTGTACCAGTAGCGGGCCTCGACGCTAACCGGCAGCGCAACCGCCGTACCCCGCTCGAGGCCGCGCGCCGCCAGGAAGCCGTTCCAGACCGCGTTCACGTAGCCATGCACGAAGTTGGCCGTGTTGGGTTCCGCACCGTCAACCAGCAGCTGCACCTGCGCGCTCGTGTTCTGCGCGTTGAGGCGTGTGCCGAACTCGGCGGGGATGACGAGCACTGCCTTGACGTTCTGGTCCTGCAGCAGGCGCTCACCGGAACCGCGATCAGTGGCCGGAACGACCAGGAACCATTTTGAACTGGTGAGCGCGGCGGCGAAGGCGCGCGCGTCGCGGCTGCCGTCCTCGCGTACCACGGCGATCTTGACGACCGTGGTGTCGAGCGAAATACCGTACCCGAACAGGAACAGGAAGGTAAGCGGCAGCACCACCGCGATGATCCAGCTGGAGGGGTCGCGCGTGACCTGCTTCGCCTCCTTGATCATGACGGCGGCGAGTTGCTGCCACCAGGAGCGCACCCGCGTGAGCGTATCGCTCATGCCGCCTCCCCTTCGATGAGCGCGATGAACGCATCCTCGAGCGTGGGCTCGGGACGCACTGGGCTGCGTACGCTCGCCTTGAGCTCATCGGGGGTGCCTTCGGCGATCTTTTTGCCGCGCCATATGAGCCCGATGCGATCGCAATATTCCGCCTCCTCCATGAAATGCGTGGTGACTACCACCGCTACCCCCTTGGTGGTGAGCGCGTTGATGTGGTGCCAGAACTCCCGTCGCATGAGCGGATCCACGCCGCTGGTGGGCTCATCGAGAAACAGCACTGCCGGTGCATGCAGCGTGGCGCAGGCGAGCGCCAGGCGCTGCTTGAAGCCCAGCGGCAGGAGCGCCGCGTTGGCCTGCAGATGCGGTGCCAGCTCGAACATCTCGACCATCGCCTGCACGCGCGCGTGCTTCGCGGCGCGCTTCAATCCGTAGATGGCGGCGAAATACTCGAGGTTCTGCGCGACCGACAGATCGCCATAGAGCGAGAACTTCTGCGCCATGTACCCGAGGCGTGCGCGGGCGCGGCTTGCGGCGTGCAACAGATTCACTCCGGCGACGCTTGCATCGCCGCTAGTTGGCTTGAGCAGCCCACACAGCATGCGGAACGTCGTCGACTTACCGGCGCCGTTAGGCCCCAGCAGGCCGTATATTTCCCCGGCGTGCACTTCGAAGCCGACGTGATCGGCGGCCACGAAGTCCCCGAAGCGGCGCGTCAGAGCATCGGCACGCACCAGCACTCCTGCGGCGGCCGCCGCGGCGCTCGCGGGGAGCCCCTGTGTGCCCGTCGGCCAGCCGCGCGCCAGCCGGCTTTCGCCCTTGCGCACACCGCCCAGCAACTCGACGTACGCGTCCTCGAGCCGCGGCGGCACCGGCTCGTAACCGCCCGCCTGGAACTCGCCGGCGCCCTGCGACGTGGCGAGCACGCGCACGCTCGCGCCCTGAATCACCGCATCGAGCACCGCGTCGCGCTCGAGCTCGCTCTCCGCCGTCTGTCGCGCCTTACCGGCGGCGACGCGGCGCCGGAACACGCGCCCGCGCACCCGCTCGCTCAGCTGCGCCGGCGCCCCCTCGTACAGCAGCCGCCCGCTATCGAGCAGCCAGATGTGTGCACAGCGCTCGGCTTCCTCCAGGTAGGCGGTCGACCACAGCACCGTGACTCCACCGGCGACCAGGTCACTCACCATGCGCCACAGCTCGCGCCGCGACAGCGGATCGACTCCCACTCCGGGTTCGTCGAGCAACAACAGCCGCGGATGTCCCAGCAGCGCGCATGCGAGTCCGAGCTTCTGCTTCATGCCACCGGAGAGCTTGCCGGCGAGGCGGTCGGTGAACGAGGTCAGGTCGGTGAAGCGCAGCAACTCCGCAAAGCGCCGCCGGCGCGTCGCAGCATCAAGAGCGCGCAGGTTGCCGTACAGGTTGAGGTTGTCGAGCACCGAGAGATCCTCGTACAACCCAAAGCGCTGCGGCATGTAGCCGGTCTCCGCCTGGGTAGTGCCACCTTCGGCGCGCGGCGTTCGGCCGAGCACCTCAACCGTCCCGGCCGTAGGCGCCATCAGGCCCGCGAGCACCCGGATCAGCGTCGTCTTGCCGGCACCGTCAGGACCCACCAGGCCAAGGATTCTGCCCGCCGGCAGCTCGGCGCTGATCCCGTCGAGCGCGTTCGCCGCGCCGAAGGTCTTCACCAGCCCGACTACTCTGGCGGCAGAAGGGGTTGCCGGTGCCGAGGCGCTCACCGCTGAAGCTTCCTAGCGATTGCGCGTCAAGGCCGGCGGCGGCGCTGCCGGCACCAGCACCGTGACCGGCATGCCCTGTCGGAACACATTGTCGGGATCACTGGCGATCACACGAATGCGATACACCAGATCGTCCCGCACCTGATCGGTTTGCACGCTCTTGGGAGTGAACTCGGCATCCGGCGAGATGAAGCCAACGATGCCGTCGTATTGTTTCCCCGGCATCGAATCGATGCGCACCTTGAGCGCCATCCCCGGCTTGATGCGCCCGAGCCGCGGCTGCGGCACGTACGCACGGATCCATACCGGATCGTTCAGCGTCAGCGTGTATACCGTCTGTCCTGCCTGAACGATCGCGCCGGTCTCGCGGGCACGCACGGAAATGATGCCGGCGCTGGGCGCGAGCAATGTCGCATCCGACAGCGCGGTCTGCGCCTTCGCGAGGCGCGCCCGGGCGGAGGCTACCATGGCCTTCTGGGTGTCGATGTCCTCGATGCGCGAGCCGCGCAATTCCATGCTCAGTTGATCCCGCGCTGCGGCGAGCTGCGCCTCGCTCATGCGCACGCGCGCCTGCGCGTCGTCGATCTGTTGATGAGTTACCAGACCCGCCGCCACCAGCGCCTGCTGGCGCTGCAGCGTCACACGCGCGTTGGCGAGGTCGGCGGCGCGCT
>DASWUP010000110.1:0-2348 GCA_036401635.1 Steroidobacteraceae bacterium | reverse complement strand
GCCGGACGTGCGGCTGCTCATCAAGGGCTCGCGCGTGAACCGCCTCGAGCGCGTGGTGGATGCGCTCGCCGCCGACTCCACTGCCACGACGGGCGGGCATTGAATGCTCTACTGGATCACACAACAGTTCGCCGGCCGCATCATGGGCCTGCACGTCTTTTCGTACCTGACCTTTCGCGCGATCCTCGCCACGGCTTCCGCGCTGGGATTGTCACTCGTGGTGGGACCGCCCCTGATCTCGCGCCTGTCGCGCTACCAGATCGGGCAGGTGGTGCGCGACGACGGCCCACCCACCCACCTGCTAAAGGCGGGCACGCCGACCATGGGCGGCACGCTGATCCTCGTGACCACGCTCGTCAGCACGCTGTTGTGGGCGGAGCTGTCGAATCGTCTGGTGTGGACGGTGCTCGGCGTCACCTTTGCTTTCGGTCTCATCGGCTTCTACGACGATTACCTGAAGCTCGTGGTGCGCAACCCCAAGGGACTCGCGCCGCGCTGGAAGTATCTGTGGCAATCCCTGGCTGGGCTGGCCAGCGCCGCGACGCTCTACTACACCGCCACCGAGCCGGCGGAGACCACGCTGTTCATGCCGTTCTTCAAGACCTTTCACGCACCGCTGTCGGCCTTCGGCTTCATCGTGCTCTCTTATCTCATGATCGTCGGCATGAGTAACGCCGTGAATCTCACCGACGGGCTCGACGGGCTGGCGATCATGCCGGCGACGCTGGTGACCGCGGCGCTGGGGATTTTCGCCTACGCCTGCGGCAACGCGGTGTTCGCGCACTACCTGCAGATTCCCGAGATCCGCGGCGCCGGCGAGCTGCTGATCTTCTGCGCCTCGCTCGCGGGGGCGGGCCTCGGCTTCCTGTGGTTCAACTCCTATCCCGCCCAGGTGTTCATGGGCGACGTCGGGGCGCTGGCGATCGGCGCCGCCATCGGCGTGCTGGCGGTGATCGTGCGCCAGGAACTGGTGGTGCTGGTAATGGGCGGGGTGTTCGTGCTCGAGACCGCCTCGGTGATCCTGCAGGTCGCCTCCTTCAAGCTAACGGGTCGACGCATTTTCAGGATGGCGCCGATCCACCACCACTTTGAACTCAAGGGCTGGGCGGAGCCGAAGGTGATCGTGCGCTTCTGGATCATCTCGCTGCTGCTGGTGCTCGCCGGGCTCGCGACGCTGAAACTGCGATGAGCACCGCCGCCACCAAACCACCGTATGCCGTGATCGTGGGCTTAGGAAGCACCGGGCTGTCGTGCGCGCGCCATCTGCTGATGCGCGGCTGGCGGCTCGCGGTGACCGATACGCGCGCGGCGCCCCCGGAGCTGGCGTCCCTCAGCGCGCTCGATGCGCGCATTCCGGTGCGCGCTGGCGGGCTCGACCCGGGGTTGCTCGAGGGTGCGATGTGCGTGGTCGCATCGCCGGGGGTGTCGCTCACCGAGCCATTCTTTGCCGAGGCGCGGCGCCGCGGGCTCACGATCGTGGGCGACATCGAGCTGTTCGCGCGCGCGGTCGATGCGCCGGTCGTCGGTGTCACCGGCACCAACGGCAAGAGCACCGTCACGACGCTCGTGGCACGCATGGCGCAGCGTGCGGGATTGCGCGTGCGCGTCGGAGGCAACCTCGGCGAACCGGCGCTCGACCTGCTCGCAAGCACGACCGAGCTGTACGTGCTGGAGCTCTCGAGCTTTCAGCTCGAGACCACCGCCACACTCGAGTGCCGCGCCGCCACGGTGCTCAACGTCAGCCCCGATCACCTCGACCGCTACGCGACGCTGGCGAGTTATGCCGCCGCCAAGGCGCGTATTTTCGCCCACTGCGAAACGTGCGTGATCAATCTCGATGATCCGCTGGTGGTGGCCATGCCGCGGGCCGCGCCGCGCACCCTGAGCTTTTCGCTGCGCGCCGCCATCGGCGCCGACTACGCGGTGGCGATGCACGAGCGTGAATGGTGGCTGACGCGCGCCGGGGCACTCCTCATGCCGGTGTCGGCCATGAAGATCAAGGGACTGCACAACGCGGCCAACGCGCTCGCGGCGCTGGCGCTCGGGGAGGCCCTGGGGCTGCCTGTGCCTACCATGCTGGAAGAGCTTGCCGCATTTGCCGGCCTGCCGCACCGCTCGCAGTGGGTGGCCGACGTGCGTGGCGTCACCTACATCGACGACTCCAAGGGCACTAACGTCGGCGCCACGCTCGCCGCGGTCGCCGGCATGCCTGGGCCGCTGGTGATGATCGCCGGGGGCGATGGCAAGAACCAGGACTTTGCACCGCTCGCGGCGGCGTTTCGCGGCAAGGTGCGCCATGCGGTGCTCATCGGACGCGACGCAGCGTTGCTCGAGCGTGCACTCGCTGG
>DASWUP010000109.1:0-5007 GCA_036401635.1 Steroidobacteraceae bacterium | reverse complement strand
TGGTCGGGGTGACAGGATTTGAACCTGCGACTCCTACGTCCCGAACGTAGTGCTCTACCAGGCTGAGCTACACCCCGAATTTGGCGAGACCTGCGCTTCCTCAGTGCGCGCAGCGAGGGCGTTGGGGGCGCGCAGTGTACTGAACCGGAACCGCGCCTTCAACGCCAAACGCCGGTGGGCAAGGGCCCATGGCGGCTCAATGGGTTGCGTTACGTCCCCGCCTTCTGCAGCACAACGTGCCCCATGTGCATGACGAATACCGGGTGCTCGGTCGCATGAATGTCGTTGAGCACGTTCCCGGGCACGGCAACAATATCGGCCACCTTGCCGGGCGCGAGTGTGCCGACTTCCCCCTCCACACCCAGCAGCTTCGCTGACTCGCGCGTGCCGGCCAGCAATGCCGCGGCGGGACTCATCCCGAGATCTGTCATGAGCGCGAATTCCATGGCATTCATCCCGTGGGGGTACACGCCCGCATCGGTGCCAAAGGCGATGGGCACACCGATGCGCAGTGCAGCCTTGAACATGCCGCCGTGCGCGGCTGCGGCGGCGCGGGCCTTGGTGGCGATCTGCGGCGGGTACGCGTTCGCATCCGCTTCCTTGCCCACCCAATAAGCCGCCATGCGCGTCGGAACCAGATATACGCCCTTGGCCTTCATGAGTTTGAGGGTGTCCTCGGTGAGGAAAGTGCCATGCTCGATGGAATCGACCCCCGCCTCGATGGCGATCCGCGCTGCGGCGTCCCCGTGACAATGAGCCGCAACCTTGCGCCGCCACTTGTGCGCCTCGGAGACGATGGCGGTCATTTCCTCCAGGGTGAGTTGCGGCACGTCGACGGGATCAGCCTCTGATAGCACACCACCGCTCGCGGCGATCTTGATGAGGTCGGCGCCCCACTTCATCTGGTAGCGCACCGCTTCACGGCACTCTTCAGGCCCGCTGCAGATTCCCCTGACCGGACTCCACGGCTGCACGCGATCGGGCGGGAAGGAATAGTCATCGAAATGCCCGCCGGGTGACCCGACACCGTGCGCGGCGGTCAGCATGCGCGGGCCCTCGGTGACGCCGGCATTGATGGCGTTACGCAGGCCGATGTCGACGAAGTCGTCTGCGCCGACATTGCGCACGGTCGTGAATCCCGCCTCCAGTGTGCGTCGCGCGTACATCGCGGCGTACATGGCTTGCTCGGCAGGAAAGCGCATGAGCCGGTTGTAGAAGTAGTGGTAATAGTCCTTTTGCAACTCGAGCGTGAGATGCGTGTGCGCGTCGATGAAGCCGGGGAGAATCGTTGCGTCGCCCAGATCGATGAGCCGCGCGCCCGCAGGCGCCGCAGCCGTCCCGACCGACACGATGCGATCGCCGCGCACCACGACGGTGACGCCGTCCTTGAGCGTCGTGCCGGTCGAGTCAAACACGTGGGCGGCCTTCAGGACGATGGTCTCGGGCGCCGGAGCCGCTTCCGCGCACTGCACGGGTGTCGACGTACAGGCGAGGAGACAGGTTACGACGGAGAGGATTGCCACGGAAGGATTACCGTGCGCGCTCGCGTTACTTGCTGTTGTCATGGCTGCACCGTTTTAGCTGCGGTGGCGCAGTCTAGGGGGACTGTCCCTGGGGGGCAATTCCGGCTCACGGCGGATTCTCGCGCTGCGCTATGTTTGCAATGATCGGGGGGAAGCGTGCGCGCTTTGATTCTGTTGCTCGCGGCTCTGCTGTGCGGTCCGGCGTGGGCGGATCTGTTCACCGCGCAGCTCGCCTACCACAAGGCCGACTACGAGCGGGCATTCAAGGACTACCGCGAGCTGGCCGAGCTTGGCCAGCCCGTGGCCCAGTACAACCACAGGCGGCATCGGGAGCGTTCGCGGACGCAGTGACCAGCGAGCGTCGGGCGATCGCGGAGGCGAGGAAATTGAACTGGGATCTCGGACCGCTCAACGAGCGGCTCGCACACTACGAGTCGCGTCAACCCTGGTACGGCGACCTGTTAAGCCTGTAGCCCTTCACGTCGTGTGCTCGACCGCAAAGCGCGCGAGCGCGGCGAGCCCCTCCTTATAAGAGGAGTCCGGCAGCTCCCTGAGCGAGGTCAGCGCCTGCCCCAGCTCCTCACTCGCGAGGCGCGCGGTGTAGTCGAGGCCGCCGGTGGCTTCGATCGCCGCCACCACCGGCTCGAGCTGCTCCAGGCCCCCTTGTTCGATCGCACGGCGAATGGCCCTGCGTTGTGCTTCGCTGCCGGTCCTGAGAGCGTAGATCAGTGGCAGGGTCGGTTTGCCCTCTGCAAGGTCGTCGCCGAGGTTCTTGCCGCGCTGCTGCGGGCTAGAGCGGTAGTCCAGCACGTCATCGACCAGCTGGTATGCAGTTCCCAGGTGGCGGCCGTACGCTGCGAGTGCGCGGCGGATGGTCGGCTGGGTTTGCGCCAGCACCCCGGCGACTTCCGCACCGGCCTCGAAGAGCTTGGCCGTCTTGCGGTAGATCACTTCGAGGTAGCGCTGCTCGGTGGTGTCCGGATCGTGGGCGTTCATCAGCTGCAGCACTTCGCCCTCGGCGATGACGTTGGTTGCCTCCGCCATGATTTCCATGACCGGCTGACAGGCGAGCCCGGCCATCATCTGAAAGGCACGTGAGTAGACGAAGTCACCAACCAGCACACTCGCCTGGTTGCCGAACACCTCGTTCGCGGTGTGGCGGCCACGGCGCAGCGAGGACCCGTCGACCACGTCATCGTGCAACAGCGTTGCCGTATGGATGAACTCGATGAACGCGGCAGCCTCGATGTGTGAGGCACCCTGCTGTCCGCAGGCGCGCGCCGCGAGCACCACCAGCAGCGGCCTCAGCCGTTTGCCGCCGCCAGAGATGATGTGCTCGGCAACCCGGTCCACCAGCGGCACGGCACTCTTCAGGCGCTCGCGAATGACCACGTCCACCGAGCGGAGGTCCGCTTGCACCAGTGCGCGAATCTCTTCCAGGGTCATTGCACGAGGACGGGCGTGTTCTTTAAGGACGGGTTGGTGCCTTAGAGGCGGCCACGCATCGTAGCCGACCGGGGCAGCTAAGTCCCCGTCGCGCTTCAGGAAAGGGCCGTTTGACCGCGAGGAGGTGCGCCAGTAGAATGCGCGGCCTTTCCGTAAGCCCCATTCCTCTTCCAAATACTATGTACGCGGTCATCGCCACGGGCGGTAAGCAATATCGGGTGACGAAGGACGGCGTGCTGCGCCTCGAGAAGCTCGACGCCGAGCCGGGCGCGACGGTCGAGTTCGCCGAAGTGCTGCTGGTCGGCGAGGGCGCGGACGTGAAAGTCGGCCGACCTACTCTCAAGGGGGGCAAGGTGATCGCCACGGTCGTGCGTCACGGCAAGGGCGCCAAGGTGTCGGTCGTCAAGTTCAAGCGTCGCGCACATTACCTGCGGCAGAAGAACCACCGGCAGTTGTTCACCGAGGTGAAGGTTACGGACATCAGCGCGGGCTAAAGCGTCATGGCACACAAAAAGGCAGGCGGCAGTACCAAGAACGGCCGCGATTCCCACTCCAAACGTCTGGGCGTGAAGCGCTTCGGCGGCGAGTATGTGCTGGCGGGCAATATCATCGTGCGTCAGCGCGGCACGCAGGTGCGTCCCGGCACGAACGTCGGTGTGGGCACAGACCACACGCTGTTCGCCAAGGTGACCGGCAAGGTGCAGTTTCAGAAGAAGGGCGCCGAGCAGCGCCTGTATGTGAGTGTGCTGCCCGAAAAGGCGTAGCACAGCGCACCGCGCGGCGAGACTGTGAACCCCGGCCTCCAGCGCCGGGGTTTTTGTTTGCGTTAGCGGGCAAGAGTCGCGCCTTTTGCCCGCGGGCTGAAAGGGCCGCAGGCCGCTTGCAGCAATAACGTAGAGTCACAATATGAAATTTGTCGATGAGGCGAGAGCCCGGGTGCAGGCCGGCAACGGCGGGCGCGGCAGCAGCAGTTTCCGCCGCGAGAAGTTCGTGCCTTTGGGTGGGCCGGACGGCGGCGACGGCGGCCACGGCGGCAGCGTCTACCTGCGCGCGGCGTCGGGCATCAACACGCTGGCGGATTTTCGCATCGAGAGGACTTTCAAGGCGGCGCACGGGGAGGCCGGCGGCGCCAACGATTGCACCGGCCGTGCCGGCAGGGATCTGTACGTGCCGGTGCCGATCGGCACGGTGGTGCGCGACGCCGACACGCACGAGGAGCTTGGCGACCTCACGCGCGACGGCGACGAGCTCCTGGTGGCGCGCGGTGGCAAGGGCGGCTGGGGCAACCAGCGCTTCAAGTCGAGCACCAATCGCTCACCGCGCCAGTTTGGCCCGGGGCTTCCCGGCGAGATGCGCTCGCTGGAATTCGAACTCAAGGTCATCGCCGACGTGGGACTGCTTGGGCTCCCGAATGCGGGCAAATCCACGCTCATCCGCGCCGTTTCGGCCGCACGGCCCAAGGTCGCCGACTATCCGTTCACGACGCTGCACCCGAACCTGGGGGTGGTGGACGTGGGGCAGCACCGCAGCTTCGTAATGGCCGACATCCCCGGTCTGATTGAAGGAGCCGCAGATGGGGCGGGACTCGGGATCCGGTTTCTGAAGCACCTGCAGCGCACGCGCCTGCTGCTGCACCTGGTGGATATCGCGCCGCTCGATCCTGAGGCCGACCCGGTGCGCGATGCGCGCGCCATCGTTCAGGAGCTGAAGAAGTTCAGCAAGGATCTGGCGGCGAAGCCGCGCTGGCTGGTGCTCAACAAGCGCGATCTGCTGCCGGCGGCGGAGGCCGAGCAGCGCGCACGCGCCATCGTGCGCGCCTTGCGCTATCGCGGGCCGCAGTTCCTGATCTCAGGTGCGACTGGCGAGGGGACCAAGGCGCTGTGCGAAGCGGCTATGGCGCTTTTGGAGGAGGAGGACGATCGCGCGGCACGCGAGCGCGCATCAACTCCAGCAGATGCTGGCGCCGCGCCGCCGGTCGCAACTTGAGCGGGGTCGGAATAACCGGGACCGGGATGCTAACCTTGTTGTTCACACTCAT
>DASWUP010000108.1:0-4691 GCA_036401635.1 Steroidobacteraceae bacterium | reverse complement strand
GAGTTGGCGGCCGAACCCCTGCCCTGACACAAAATGCCCCGCCGGCGCGCGTAGGCGACGATGTCCTGAACGGTGAGGAAGTAAGGCTCGTAGCGCAGCTCGGCAATGAGCGCGAGCTCGTGCTCGATGGCGACGCGCTCGCTTTCGGGCACACCGTCGGGCCAGCGCCAGCACGCGCCCTGATACGTGAGTCGGCGCAGGTAAGCGGCCGGGGTCTCCCCCGGTGGCACGAGCTCGCGGGGATACTCGTAGCGCAGCTCATCGAGCGAGAAACTGCATTTAAGCGCCAGTTCCACCGTCGCCGCGAGCAACCCGCGCGGATACAGCCGCGCGAGCCGCGCGGGCTCACGCAGATAGCGCTCGCCGTTGGCGTACAGCCGTAAGCCGACTTCCGCGATCGGCACCTTCAGGCGAATCGCGGTCAGGGCATCCTGTAATCGCCGGCGTGCACGCACGTGCATGTGGACATCGCCGCTGGCGATGAGTGGCACAGCGCACTGCGCGCCGATTTCCGCAAGCGCGGCGAGACGCGCGCGATCGCCCCCGTCGCGCAGCAGCTCGACCGCGATCCTGACCCTGCCGGGGAAGCGCTCGGCGAGCCAACGCAGCTCGCCCGGCGACGGCCGTGCCGCGGGCAGCCACAGGATGAAGCACTGCTCCAGGCCCGCGGCCTCGAGGTCGGCACGCGTGAGCGAGTATTGCCCCTTGCCGGCCGCGCGCCGGCCGCGGGTGATGAGGCGGCACAGCCGTCCGTAGCCGCGTCGGTCGATGGCGAGCGCGACCAGCTTCAGCCCGCAGGTCAAGCGAAACTCCGAGCCGATGATGAGCTTCAGGCGCCGATCCTTCGCCGCCATGTGCGCGCGCACGACCCCGGCAACCGAGCACTCGTCGGTGATCGCGAGCGCGGCATAGCCGAGTGAGTCCGCCTGCTCCACCAGCTCGTGCGGATGCGAGGCGCCGCGCAGAAAGGTGAAGTTGGACAGGCAATGCAGCTCCGCATATGCCGGCAAGCCCGATGAGGCAACGGGCCCCTTCATCCGAAAACGCCGTGCAGAAACCAGCCATGGGGCGCGGCGCGCTCGCGAAATACCCACAGGCGTACGCCATGGATGTCGACGGCGGTGTAGTAATCGCGTGCAATTTCACCCCCGTCCCACCAGCCGGTCTCGATGCGTTCCGGTTCACTGATGAGACGCAGCGGGCCCCGGCGCCGTGGCAACCCGTCCCGCACGCACAGCAGCTGCGGCGCCGGCAGGAGCCACAGGGGACGGCGGCCAGCCGGCCCGGCATCCGCGCCGTACCCTGCCTGCGCGCCGCAGCGTGGCGGCTCGGTAAGCGCCCAGGCGTTTTCGGGCCGGTGTGCCTTGAGGAGCGTCAGACCATGCACCGCCTTGGCACCTAAGCGCGCGCGCAGACGTTCGAGGAGCCCGCAGGCCTCGTTGCCTGCGCTGCCACCGTGCTCGCCGGGTTGCCACAGACCCTGGCTGCCCGGCAGATGCGGCACCAGGGCATCGGCGCGCAGCTCGCAGGCACGCACCGGTTCCGGCAGGTTGAGCGCGCTTAAGTGCTCACCGAGATGCTCGGCGAGACACCGCAAATCCGCCGCGGGAGTCGCGAGCCTCACCACGCAACGCGTCGCCGGGACATGGTGGTGCACAAGTAAGCACTCGAACTCCGCGACGCCGCACTGGCGTGCCGTCAGGAAGGCGCCGAGATCGGCGAATAGCGGCGCGAGTGCGGCGAGCAGCAAGTCATGATTTTCCAGCTCGCAGTTGAGCTCACGGCGGCGGCGGAAGCGCTCGGGGGCCTGAAAAGTAACGCGCACCTCAGGTGTGCGTCCGGTGAGCACATCGAGCATGGCGAGCTGCGCGGCGCCGAAGCGGCGCGCAAAACCGGCGCGCGGCAAACGCAGCGCCGCACCGATGGTGCGCACACCCATGCGCGCCAGGCGCGCCAGCGTGTCTTGCGGCCAGCGCAGGGTCGCGAGCGGCAAAGGCGCCAGCTGTCCGGTGAGCTGCGCCAGGTCCACCACCGCGAGGGGCTTGCCCGCACGGGCCGCTACCAGCGCCGCAAGAGCCGTGGGCGCGAACGCCAGCAGCGGCTGCACTTGCAGACGCAGAGCTTCGTTGATGAGCGCGCAGCGCAGCCCCGCCACGCCCGCGAACAGGTGCAGACTCCCCCGCACTTCGAGCAGCAGGCCATCCGGCGGCGCCAGGCTCACGCGCGGCGTGAACCGTTGGGCGCAGGCCGCAAGCTGCTGCAGTTTTTCCGGGTCGATTCCAGGCAGATGTATGCCGGCCCATAACTCGGGCGCCGGCGCGCCGGCCGTATGCCGGGGGGTGAGCGTGTGCAGCCCTGCATCCGCGGGCAAGGCCAACGTGCCTGCCCTGTCGACGGCTGCTCGTTGGATGCGCGGACGCACTGCTGGAACTTCCGGAATTCAAACAGGCCAGCTGCCGGGCCTTAACAGATCGACCGCACCGCGCATGGCGCCCCGGCCTTTCAAGAGCGTGATGCGCACGCCTGCGGTTATCGGCTCCAGACTCAGGCGCAAAACCGCAGCAGAAGCCTCCCGGGCCGCTCGCCGCGGACGAAACAGCACGCCGAGGGTCCGGCCCCGCTCGGCGGCGAGCTGCAAACGGCGGATTTCGCGCGCTTTCGGCTGCCGCGCCCACGCAAGGGCCACGTCACAGGCGCCCGAGCCGAGCGCCTGCTCGAGAGCCCACAGCGGACGCGCACCACCCACCACGGCTATCCGATCGAGCGCGATTCCCTGGGATGCGAGGGCTGGCGCAAAGGGCATCAAGGGTGGCGCGACCCACACGCACCAGCGCGCCGCCGCGGCACGCGTCAGGGCGGCGAGCGCCGGCAACAACAGGTACAGCTCACCGCTGCCGAAACGGGAGATGAGGATCTCGATCAGACCGGTGCGCGGCCAGCCTTTACCGGGCAGGTATGCATCCAGAGCCGCAAATCCGGTGGGCACCCCTTGCTGGTGCGCAGCGCTGCGGCCGCGCCAGATGGCCGGATGCTCGAGCAAACGAGACAGTTTCGCATCGCGACTCATGACTGCTCATGAGCAAATTCACATCAACCCGCTCGCGCGGCCCCGGCGCACCACACCCACCACAATGCCCTCGATGAGCAACGGCTCCTCTTTCAGATCTACCCTGATCGGCTCGAATTCGGTGTTCTCGGGCAACAGCCACACGACGGAGCCTTCCTGGCGGTAGCGTTTTACGGTGACTTCGTTCTCCAGACGTGCGACCACGATCTGGCGGCTGCGCACTTCGGAGGTGCGGTGCACCGCGACCAGGTCCCCATCGAGGATCCCGGCATCTTTCATGCTCATGCCAGTGACCTTCAGAAGGTAATGCGGCCGTGGCTGGAACAGTCCCGGATCGATCAGCAGCCGCGCCTCGAAGTTCTCCTCGGCGAAAATGGGCTTGCCGGCGGCCACCCGGCCGATGAGTGGCAGCCCGATCTGCTCCCGGATGGTGTCCTTGAGCTGGATCCCGCGCGAGGTGCCGGGCACGAGCGCGATGACACCCTTGCGGGCCAGGGCCCGCAAATGCTCCTCGGCGGCGTTAGCGGAGCGGAAGCCCAGTTCGCGCGCGATTTCGGCACGCGTCGGCGGCATACCGGTATCGGAGATGAAGCGCTGGACGAGGCGCAGGATCTGGGTCTGGCGAGGAGTAAGATCGGACATTCTGAGTCTGCCTGTTTATATATACAGCTACTGTAATTATATCCAGATCAGGGTCCGTGGCAAGAGAGCTGGCCCTCGAGCCTCGAGACTTCCGCTCCCGCACAAGCCTCAGCTCAGCTGCCTCGCCATGTATGCCGGCGCACCCATCACGGTTGTTGTCAGTGCTGCACCTCGGACGCTCACGCGCACGAGCTGCGCAAATCGCACAATCACAATTAAATTTCTTAAGGAAGCCATTCACGCACCCTGATGAGAAATCCGGCCTTGCAGCAACTGTCTCGCGAGTTAACAGTGCGAGTGCGATCTAACTGTCGCGAACAGAAGACAGACCCGTGTTTGGAGTTGCATTCCTGTGGTAAATTTGATGCAGTTGCGGGCGCGGCGGACGACGGCGGAACTTGCCCACCGGAGTCGCATCGGTTATCAAGGAATTCCGAATCAACAACCCAAAGGGGACGTTTATGAAGTGCGCGAGCGTTGTTACAGCTGCGGCTGCCGTGGCAGTGTTGGTGGGTCTGTCTGCTTGTACGGATCTGAAGCCCATGCAGGCGGAAGTGGCGGATCTGAAGGCCCAGGTGGCCAAGGCACAGGGCGATGCGTCGGCTGCGAAGAGCGCATCTGATCAGGCGAACAGCGCCGCCCAGTCGGCCGGTCAGGCGGCGAGCGGTGCGCAGAGCACGGCCAACCAGGCGTTGGCTGCGGCTCACGCCAGCCAGTCCTGCTGCGACGCAACCAATGAGAAGATCGACCGTATGTTCAAGCGGTCGGTTTCCAAGTAAGACTTAAGGCTCTTACTGAAAATCAAAACGCCGCGCATGTGCGCGGCGTTTTTTTTCGCCCGCTGCAGAGCCCGCGCCGTCCCCGATGAAGGCTTTTAGTAGCGCACCAGCGCCGAACCCCAGGTGAAGCCTCCGCCGAAGGCCTCGAGCAGCAGGAGCTCGCCGCGTTTGATGCGCCCGTCGCGCACGGCAACGTCGAGCGC
>DASWUP010000107.1:0-5538 GCA_036401635.1 Steroidobacteraceae bacterium | reverse complement strand
GGTGCCCCATTGCGCGCGCACATCGGCAAAGCGCGCCAGTTCGCTCCAGAACTGTTCCGGCTCAGCCAGTGACCAGGCGTACAGCTCACCGAATTCGCGCAGCTGCGTGCCGCGGCGCGCATTCACGCAGCTGATGAAGCGTGTCAGGTTCGCATCGGCAATGCGCGTGGGGGAGGGTCGCCACAGTTCAGACATGCAAGGTTCCTTCCCGGCAATCCTACAACGACTGGTAGTTCGGCCCCGAGCCCCCTTCCGGCGTGGTCCAGGTGATGATCTCGTACGGGTCCTTGATGTCGCACGCCTTGCAGTGGACGCAGTTAGCGGCGTTGATCTGCAGCCGGCGCCCGCCGTGGCCGTCGTCCACCATTTCGTAGACGCCCGCCGGGCAGAAGCGCTCGCACGGATTACCGAACTCCCGCGCGCAGCGTTGCGTGCAGATACTGGTATCGGCCACTTTCAGGTGTACCGG
Organism: Steroidobacteraceae bacterium; assembly: GCA_036401635.1. Taxonomy (GTDB): domain Bacteria; phylum Pseudomonadota; class Gammaproteobacteria; order Steroidobacterales; family Steroidobacteraceae; genus 13-2-20CM-66-19. The sequence continues at coordinate 5,069 of DASWUP010000107.1, read as the reverse complement.
CTGGTTCTCGTCGTGGGCATTGCCGGCGAAGAACACGAACGACACCCGATCGCGCGGCGGCAGCGTGCGCTCCACCCAGTGCCGCTGCGGAGAGGCGAATTCGTCGAGCTTTTGCAGCCGTGACCAGTCGGCGGTGTTTTTGAGCGTCCAGGGCGATTTGCCGCAGGTGAGTGTTTCCCAGGCGGAGTTGATGAGCCCGAGCCACATGCCGCGCTTGAACGCCGGCTTGAAGTTGCGCACCCGCCGCAGCTCCTGTCCACCCGGCGAGGCGCGCCACCTGGCGTCGAAGCCCACCGGCGCGCCGGTTTGCGCGATGTGCTCGGCGGCGAGCGCGCCGCAGCGGATCGCCTGATGCACGCCCTTGATCTTGGCGAAGTTCAGCGTCCCGCCCGCATCGCCGATGAGGATCGCGCCTGGCATCTCGAGCGTCGGCGTCGACTGCCAGCCACCGGCGGCCACGGCGCGCGCACCCGCCGAGACGATCTCCCCACCCTCGAGCAGCGCTTTCACGCGGGGGTGATTCTTGTACTGCTGGAACGCCTCGAACGGCTGCAGACGCGGATCCTGGTAGTCGAGGCCTACGATGTAACCGACGTAAACGCGGTCGTTGTCGAGGTGATAGAGGAAGCTGCCGGCGTAGGTGCGCGAATCCGCCGGCCACCCCAGAGCGTGTTCGATCCGCCCGGGGCGCACGCGCCCGCGGGGCAGCTGCCACAGTTCCTTGAACCCTAAGGCAAAGGTCTGCGGGCAGTGCCCGCGGGTGAGATCGAATTTCGCGATGAGCTGCTTGGAGAGCGAGCCGCGGGCGCCCTCGGCGAGCACGGTCAGCGCGGCGTGGATCTCGACGCCGGCGGTGAAATTGCGGCCGGGCTTACCGTCACGGTCCAGCCCCATGTCGCCGATGCGAACGCCCTGCACGGCGCCGCGCTCGTCAAACACGGCCTCCGCAGCGGCAAAACCGGCGAAGACTTCGACGCCGGCACTCTCGGCTTTCTGCGCGAGCCACGCCGTGAGCTGCCCGAGCGAGATGATGTAGTTGCCGTGGTTGTTGAACGGCGTCGAGTACGTCATCGAGCGCGGCAGCAGCTTCAGCAGGAAATCGGCTACCGGCTTGAACGAGCCGCTGCGCGTGAGGATGCGGAAGTCATCCTCGGCCGCCGGCACTTTCATGCCGGCGTACTCGCGGCTCCATTCCGGCAGCAGCTGCTCGAGCGGTCCGGGCTCGAGCACCGCGCCGGAGAGCGAGTGGGCACCGACGGCGGAGGCCTTCTCCAGCACGCACACGCTCGCGGCGGGTTTGAGCTGCTTCAGCCGGATCGCGCACGCCAGTCCCGCAGGGCCCGCGCCCACTATGACGACGTCATAGTGCATGACATCGCGCTCGATCGCGCCTGCGGCGCTACTCGCGTCAGTCACTGCCTGCCCCCCATGCGCTGCCACCCTTGGGCGTGCGGCGATTATTTCGGCTGCATGCGGATCGCGCCATCCAGGCGAATCGTCTCGCCGTTCAACATCGCGATCTCGAACACGCTAGCGACCAGCTGCGCAAACTCTTCCGGCCTGCCGAACCGCGCTGGGAACGGCACCTGGGCCGCGAGCGAGTCCTGCACGTCCGCAGGTAAGCCGTCCATCATCGGTGTATGGAAGATGCCGGGGGCGATCGATACGCAGCGGATGCCGAAGCGCGCCAGCTCGCGCGCGAGCGGCAGCGTCATGCCGGCGACCGCCGCCTTGGTGGCGGAGTAAGCGACCTGGCCGATCTGGCCCTCGAAGGCGGCCACCGAGGAGGTGTGAATCAGCAGGCCACGCTCGCCGTCGAGTCCGGGGGTGTTGTGTTGCATGAGGGCGGCGGCAGCCTTGTCGCACAGGAAGGTGCCGATCAGGTTGATGTGAATCACCTTGGTGAAGAAATCGCCCGCCATCGGCCCGTTCTTACCGAGCATCCGCCCGGCGCCGACCACGCCGGCGCAGTTCACCAGCAGGTTGAGGCCTGTCAGCCATGTCTGCGCGGTATCCATGGCCGCGTTGACCTCGGCCTCGGAGGTGACGTCGCAGCGCACGAAGCTCACGTTCGCGCCCAGCGCCGCGGCTGCCGCCCGGCCGGGTCCTTCCTGCACATCGAGAATGACCGCCTTGCCGCCGTGCGCGCTGATATGGCGCGCGACGGCGTGGCCGAGACCTGAGGCGCCGCCGGTGACGACGGCGCGTGCGTTCTGGATTTTCATGCAGCCCCCCGCGAAGCGCGGCTAACTGATTGTTTCCACCGCCATGGCAACCGCCTCGCCGCCACCGATGCACAGCGAGGCGATACCGCGCTTGCCGCCGCGATGGCGCAGCGCATGAATGAGCGTCGTCAGAATACGCGCACCGGTGGCCCCGATCGGATGACCGAGCGCGCACGCGCCGCCGTTGACATTCACCCGCGCATGATCGATGTCGACGTCGCGCATGGCCGCCATCGTCACCACCGCGAAGGCCTCGTTGATCTCGTACAGGTCGGCATCGTTCGGCTTCCAGCCCAGCTGCTGCAGCACGCTCCTGATGGCCCCGGCGGGCGCGGTCGTGAACCACTCCGGCTCCTGCGCGTGGCTGGCATAGGCCAGCACCCGGGCGAGGGGCTTGAGGTCGCGCGCGCGCGCCGCCGCAGCGCTCGTGAGCACCAGTGCCGCGGCGCCGTCGGCGATGGACGAGGCGCTGGCGGCGGTGACGGTGCCGTCCTTGCCGAATGCCGGCCTCAGGCCCGCAATCTTGCTGACATCGCAGGTGCCTGGGGTCTCATCGCGCGCCACCACGCTCTCGCGCTGGCGGCTCTTGACGTTCAGTGGCGTGACTTCGGCGTCGAATACCCCGGACTCGACAGCGCGCTGCGCGCGTTGCACCGACTCGGCGGCGAAGGCGTCCTGCTGCGCACGGCTGAAGTGGTAGCGCGCGGCGGTCGCATCCGCGAAACAGCCCATGAGCTTGCCGTCCCAGGGACTCTGCAGGCCGTCGTAGAACATGTGATCGAGGATCTCGCCGTGGCCCATGCGGTAGCCGCCGCGCGCTTTCGGCAGCAGGTAGGGTGCGTTGGACATCGACTCGAGCCCGCCGGCGAGCACTACCTGCGCGGAGCCGGCGCGAATCTGGTCCGCGGCCAGCATCACGGCCTTGAGCCCCGAGCCACACATCTTGTTGACGGTGGTGCACGCTACGCTGATCGGCACGCCGGCGCCGAGCGCGGCCTGGCGCGCGGGTGCCTGGCCGAGACCCGCCGGCAGCACACATCCCATGATCACTTCCTGAAGCTCGGCAGCGTCGATGCCGGCGGCGGCGAGGGCGGCCTTGGCGGCCGCGCTGCCGAGCTGCACCGCCGTGAGTGGTGCCAGTGCGCCCTGGAACGCGCCGATCGGGGTACGTTTGGCGGAGACGATGAGCACATCATGATCGGACATGTTGGAGCCTTTTAGGTTGAGTGGACCGTCAGCGGGTCAGGGCGGTGGCGGCGCGGCGTGCCCGGCGGCGCGTGCCGCCGCGGGCAGCGAGCGGGGTGGCGCTGGCCCGCGGCCGCAAGCCGCCTTCGAACACGGCGACGAACGCATCGGCGATCTGCGCACCGGTGAGGCTCTGATCCTCGCGATACCAGTGCGCAATCCAGTTGAGCGCGCCGGCGAGCGCAAACGCGGTCATCTTCGGATCGCACGGCCGGATGGAGCCGTCCTGCACGCCCTCGCGGATCAGCCGCCGGATGCCGTGGTCGATCTCGGACTTCAGTGCCTTGATGTGGCGGCTCATCGCCGGCGACAGGTCCTGGTCCTCGGCGCGCACCATACACCAGCCGAATTCGGAGGCCACCGCCTCACCGTAATGGCGCAGCACGGCGTTCAGGCGCTCGCGTGCCGGCACCTCGAGGTGCCGCACGTCGCGAAACGCCGCCCGGATCTGCTCGACTCCCGCCACGAAGCACTGGAACAGCAGCTGCTCCTTGCTGGTGACGTAGTAATACACCGTGGGCTTGGTGACCTCGAGGCGGGCGGCGATGTCATCGAGCGAGGTGTTGTGGTAGCCCTTGCGGTTGAACTCGCGGGCAGCGGCGCGGATCACGGCCTCGCGCTTCACTGCGCGGTCGCGCAGCCGCTCGCGGCTCGAGCGCCACGGGGAGGCGACCGGAGCGGCCGGCACGGTTTGTTTGCCCGCGGCGGGCGGGCTGGCACGGCGGCTGTTCATTGCTTAGGGAGTATTATAGCGGCGCGGCGGCCGCAGCGTGACTGCCCGCGGCGGGCGGCAGCAGTGCCGGGTAGCTATCCTACCCGCGGGTAAGGAGCCACGCCCATGCATCACAGGGACTAGGCTAGTGAGGACCAGCACATGAACGCCGATCTCAAGGGTGGCGCGGCCGTTGCGCAGAGCGACGAGGCCGTCGCCCGCGCGCCCCTGCGTTTCGTGTCCGCGGCCTCGCTGTTCGACGGCCACGATGCCGCCATCAACATGATCCGGCGCCTGCTGCAGGCGCGCGGCGCCGAGGTGGTGCACCTCGGGCACAATCGCAGCGTCGCCGACATCGTGCGCGCCGCCATCCAGGAGGACGCCGACGCGGTCGCGGTCAGCTCCTACCAAGGCGGTCACAACGAGTATTTCGCCTACATGGTGGACATGCTGCGCGAGCGCGGCTGCGAGCACATCCGCGTAGTGGTCGGCGGGGGCGGTACCATCGCGCCGCACGAGATCGAGGCGCTCGAGCGCCACGGCGTGGAGAAGATCTATACGCCCGAGGATGGCCGGCGGCTCGGGCTTGGCGGCATGATCGACGATGTGCTTCAGCGCATCGCGGCGGTGCGCAAGCCCGCTTACGAGTTCCGGCCGCTTAACGCCCGGGACCACGCTCTCATCGCGCGTACCATTTCGGTGCTGGAAAGGGCGGTCGGCGCGGACCCGCAGGCCGAGCAGATCCGGCGTGCCCTGGCCCGCTCGCGGCATAAGGTGCCGGTGCTCGGCATCACCGGCACCGGCGGGGCCGGCAAGTCGAGCCTCACGGACGAGTTGCTGGCGCGGCTGGTGCGGCAGTTCCCACAGGCTCAGATCGCCGTGGTGGC
>DASWUP010000106.1:0-6679 GCA_036401635.1 Steroidobacteraceae bacterium | reverse complement strand
ATCTGCCATGGTCCTGAGCTCCTGATCGGCGAGCACCGGGCGCACGCTCACCTGCAGCGCCAGGGCGGGTACCCGGATTCGCCAGCTCGAGGGGTAGCGCGTCCCTTGCGCGTTGCTCCAGTGATCTGCGACCTCGATCGTCACTTCTTCACTGGACAATGGGCGTGAACGACCCGAAGCCTCGACCCAGGTTCCGGCACTGTGCTGATCACGCCTGTTATCCTGGTCGCGCAGCGCGTAAAACATGAGCGCCGTGCCGTCGTTCAGCTGCAGGGCGAACCAGTCCCAACCCACCTGCCGCGCGCCCAGGCCCCCGCTCCCCCACTCGCGGTCGACCCACGCCAGTCCGTGTACCTCAAGCGGATGACCGTCGCGAATCAGCCGCCCGTGAACCGCCAGGCGCGGAATCGAGTAATAGTAGGTCGCGGCGCCTGGCTCGCCTGACTTGCGGCTCAATCCCGCATCACCGTTCAGAACCGGTGCTGTCAGGCCCTGCAGCGTAAGCTCGAGCTCATACCCCGGCTGCGCGGCGCGCAGGCTCCACCTCTCCTGTGCCGCCGCACCCGCGCTCGCCGCCTCCAGTGACCAGTCGTCGATCCACACTCGCAGCGGCGCCGCCTGCGCACCGGCGAGCCCCAGGGCCTCGCGCGAGAGTTTCTGCGCGAAGCGAAATCGCCCGGCGGCAACGTCCGTAATCGCGAAGTGCGCCAGGTAGATCTGCCGTGTACGCCAGGCGGATGAGCGCGGCGCCGCAGGCGCGACCGCGGCTTCCGGCTGCAGCGCAAACCGGAAGAACGTCAGTTCAAACCCCAGTCGCTCCCCCGACGCGGCGTCCAGATTGCCAGTCACATACCACCACTCCTGTCGAAACTGCGGATGCGGTCCGTGATCACGCGGAAACGCGAAGGTGGTGGGCGCCAGCGCCTGCGCAAAGTCCGCCGGCGCGGCGCCGGACAAGCAGCCCGGGCGCGCAGGTGGCGCCGCGTACGCGAGCGCGCAGGCTGCGCCGCCGGCGATCGCCATCCGGATTACCGTCAGCGCGCGCGTGCGTCGCATCATTCCTCCCGCAGACCGCTCGCGAGCGGCGCCCGCGCACTGCGCCACGCCGGGTATACACCCGCCGCCAGCGCCGCGATGAGCGCAAGCCACAGGGCATCGGTGAACTGCGCGGGCGTCAGATGCAGATCGATCTGCCAGCCGAACGCGCGGCGGTTGATGACGCGGGTCAGCACGAGCGCGGTCAGCAGCCCGGCCGGAATGGCCGCGAGCAGCGCCGCGATGCCCATGAAGGCCGTCTGCCCCATCACCAACAGCGCGGTGCCCGCCGGAGTCAGTCCGAGCGAGCGCAGGATCGCCAGCTCCCGCGAACGCTCCAGCTCCCACGCCAGCAGCGCACTCACCAGGCCCACGGCCGCCACGCCCGCGGCGAGCCAGTACAGCACCCGCGTAATCAGAAACGTGCGCTCGAATATGCGCATCGACAACGCGCGAATGTCGGCGTTGGAGCGGATGAAGAGCGCCTGCCGGCCGCGCGCGGCCGCGCGCAATTCGCCGACCGCGCGCCGCGCCTCGACTCCGGGCGCCAGGTAGATCCCGAGCCCGCTGATTGCGTCGTCGTCCCACAGGCGCTGGTATTGCCCAAGGTTCATGAGCACCTCGCCGCGGTCGTTACCGTATTCGCGATACACGCCCGCCACCGCAAACGACCGCGGCCCGGAAGCGGTAGTCAGGGTCAGGGTGTCATGCGGTGCCAGAGCCAGGCGCCAGGCGAGCGGCTCGGAGATCAGGATCGCGCCGCGCGCAAACTGGGGCCATGCGTGCGCCGCGTCTGCCTGTGTGAACTTGAGGGCCGCGTAGCTGGCGGGCGCGAGTTTGACGGCGTTCAGATCCAGCGCTCCGCGCTCCGATGCGACCTGCACCCGGCGACTCTCGCTGTGATCGCGCACTGCGGGTGTGGCGAGCAGGGCGCGGATGACTTGCGGGTCGAGCCGGCGTTCCGGACCCTGCGCCGGGCCCGGAGCGCTTACGTAGACGTCCGCACGCATGGTCTGAATGAGCCACTCGCGCAGCGATTCGCGGAAGCTCTCCACCATGATGGCGACGCCGATCATGGCGGTGAGCGCCATGCCGAGTGCGGCCACGGCTACGCCCGTGCGGCTGAGCGAGGCTGCGATGTCGCCGCAGGCGAGGCGCGCCACGGGGCTCTGGGCGCCAAGCCGTGCCGCGGCCTGCGCCAGGACGCGCAGCGCCGCTGGCGTGACCGCCGCCACACTCAACAGCAACATGAACAGCGTCGCGAAGCCGGCCAGCAGGCTGCGGCCGGAGACCCACACCATGAAGCCCGCACCGAGGGCCAGCAGTGCGCTGACGACGACCAGCGTCCGCGCCAGACGCACCGCCCGCGTTTCGAGCACCGAACGCGCCAGCCCCAGTTGCGGTGCGCTCGCGGCCACTTCGAGCGCCGGCAACAGCGCCGCGGCGAGCGCCGTCGCCAGGCCCGCGCTCACGGCCGTGACCACCGAACTCACCGGCAGGCTCACCTCGTTGACCGCCACCACGAAATACAGGTCATTGATGGTTTGTGACACCAGTCCCACCAGGCCGCGTCCGATCGCCACTCCCAGCAACACCCCGCCGCTCGCGCCGACGAGGCCCAGCACCGCGGCCTCGCTGAGCAAGACGGCGAGCACTTCACCGCGGGTCGCGCCAAGCGCCCGCAGCACCGCGATGCTCGCGCGGCGCTGCAGCACGGCGAAGCTCACTGCCCCGTAGATGAGAAACGCACCCACCAGCAGTGCCAACAGGCTCATGGCCTTCAGGTTGGTCGTGAACGCGTCAGTCATGGCGAGGGTCTCGCGGGCCTCGGCGCGCGTCCCGTGCAGCTCGAGATCCGCAGGCAGTTGCGCGCGCAACCGCGCCAGCAGCGCCGCGCCGGCAGCGCCCTCGGGAAGGCGCACGTCGATCCGCGACAGGCGGCCGATCGCTCCCAGCCACTCCTGTGCCTGCGCGATGTCCGTGAGCAGCATGCCGTCGAACCCCGCGCCGGCGTCGGCGACCCGGGCGACGAGCGTGGCGCGCTGCCGCACCCCGTCGACAGCCAACTCAAAGCGGTTGTTGATCGCCAGCCCCAGCTGGTCCGCGGTGGCCGCACTCATGAGCACGGCACCCGGCTCGGTAAACCAGCGGCGCAACCCATCGTCGCTTGCCAGGTCAGGCGTCCCGGGAGCACGCCTGCCGCCCGCCAGCTCTGCGGCGGCGAACGGGTCGACGCCGATCAGTTGCATCGTGCGCTCACCCACGCTCACGTACCCTGCCAGCACCGGCGCGAACCGCGGCGGGAATTCGTCGCGGAAGTACCTGCGCAGCTGCGTGTAACGCCGTTCATCGATCCCGCGCGGACCGCCCGTGATCTGATGCGTGGCGGGGCCGTTGATGGCCTGCAGGGAGAGCTCGAAGGCGCGCTGCGAGCTCGCCGTGGCAACGTCCACCGCCACGATCGTGCCCACACCGAGCGTGAGCCCGATGAGCGCCAGCGCCAGTTGCGCCGGATGGCGCAGCAGATGCCGCAGGCTGGCGGCACGCAGGGTCGCCATCATGACGCGCCAGCGCGCGGCTCGCGCCCCTCGTGAAGCTGGCCCTCGCGCAGCTCCAGCACGCGATCCGCCAGGCGCGACACGGCGGCATCGTGCGTCACGACCACGACGGTGGTGCCACGCGCGCGTGTGAGCGACAACAGCACCGGCAACACCTCACCCGCGGTCTGTTCGTCGAGGTTGCCGGTGGGTTCATCGGCCAGCAGCACAGGGGGCCGGTGCACCAGTGCGCGGGCGATCGCCACCCGCTGCTGCTCGCCGCCGGAGAGCTGGTCCACGGCGCTGTGCGCGCGCTCGCCGAGACCCACCTCCGCGAGCGCCGCGAGGCTGCGGGCGCGCGCCTGCGCTCCGCGTACGCCGTTGAGCTCGAGCACCAGGCGTACGTTTTCCGCGACATCGAGCGTCGGGATCAGGTTGAAGAACTGGTGGACGAAGCCGATGTGGGCGCGGCGGAACAGGGTACGAGCTGGTTCGCCCATCGCCGTCACGTCACGGCCGTCGATTTCCACGGTACCGCTGTCGGCACGGTCGATGCCGCTGATGAGATTGAGGAGTGTCGACTTGCCCGAGCCGCTGCGCCCGGTGACCGCGACCGTCTCGCCGCAGCTCACGTGCGCGTCGGCGCGGTCGAGCACCGGGTGCATGCGCCCGCCTTCGCGGAAGCTGCGGCAAAGCTGTCGAATGGTGAGCACGGTCTACATTGTAGAAACATCGCGCATTTGGCACTGTAGCGACACGATGTCCGAACCTGAATGGCGCCTGCTGACCACACTGCCGGATCTGCCTTCCGCGCAGTCGCTGGCTGAAGTGCTCGCAGCAGACGGGGTTGCGGTACGGGTCATGTCGGATGCGGGCGTACTCGGACAGGCGGCGCCTTCCCGGATCTACGTCGAGGCCTCGCAGTTCTCTCGCGCCCAGGAGTTCATAGCGCCGTGCGTCATCACTGACGAGGAGCTTAGCTGCCTGGCGGGCGCGGATCCGCCCGCAGATGAGGGGCGTTAGGGGTACTCTGGCGGGTCCCCGCGGCAGAAAGTGCAGCGCGCGCGCCTGCAATCAGCCACACTCCCGAGCCGTTGCGGTTCCCAAGCCGTGCCGTGCACGGCCCGCGTATCTTTCGAAGGGTAACCTAATGACACTGCCAGCGCCGCGCCGCGGCCGGATATTCCTCATCGTCAACACCGCGGCCCTCGCCGCGCTTTGCGCGGGCACGATGCTGGCGGCTGCGCAGCAACCGCCCTCAGGTGCGGCCTCATCGGCGAGCGCCGCCCCGGAGAAAGCCGCCGCGGAGAAAAAAGCGCCCGCGAAGGCAGGCGCCGCCAAGGAGGCGCCAGCAAAGACAGGCTCCGGCAGCTACAGTGTCGGCGTGTCGATGGGCGAGCAGTTGCGCGGCAGCGGCGTTGCGCCCGATATGATCAACCCTGAGCAGCTCGCGCAGGGCGTGCGCGATGCGCTCTCCGGCAAGGCCTCGCTGACGGACAAGGATCGCGACAACATCCGCACTCTGGTGAGCTCGGTCGGGGAATCCAACCATAAAGCGGCGGCCAAGTTCCTGGCCGAGAACGGCAAGAAAGCCGACATCGTCACGACCGCGAGCGGCCTGCAGTACAAAGTGCTCGCCGCCGGCAGCGGCGCAGCGCCCAAGCCGACCGATGAGGTCACGGTGAACTACCGTGGCACGCTGCTCAACGGCACCGAGTTCGACAGCAGCTACAAGCGCGGACAGCCGGCGAGCTTCCAGCTCAACCGCGTCATCCCCGGCTGGACGGAGGGACTGGGTCTGATGAAGCCCGGCGCCAAATGGCAGCTCTTCATTCCGCCGCAGCTTGCCTACGACCTGCGCTCCGCGCCGCCCATTCCGCCCGGCTCGCTGCTGATTTTCGAAGTCGAGCTGCTGAGCGTCAAAGCGGCGCCGGCCGCCGCCGAGCAACCTGCGGCGCCAGCGCAACCTGCGGCGTCCGCGCAGCCGGCAACGCCACCGCAACCTGCAACGCCGGCGCAACAGCCGAAAAAATGAGGGATGGGGGCGGGGCGCGAGTTCAGACGTCGGCGTTCGCGCCGGGATTGAAGCGCATCGGCTTGGTTACGCCGAGACGCGTGAGTTCGCGCAGCAGGTTGTCGGCAAGCTCCTGGCAGCAGGTCCGCTCGAACACCGGAGCTGCGGACCAGTCGTAGGCCCAGGGCTGCGCGCCGCGCAGCGCCTGCGGTTCATCGAGGTAGCGCGGGATGACGTGCGCGTGCAGCGCCGCCTCCTGGTTGCCGAAAATCGCGTAGTTGATGCGCGTGGCCCCCGTCACCTTGAGCAGCGCATCACCCAGGCGCGACATGTCGGAGAGAAAGGCGATGCGCTCGCGTGCGCCGAGCGTGTTGAGATTAGGCACCACCGGATCCGGTAGCAGCAGGGCGTAGCCGCGCACGAACTGCCGCTCGCCGAACACCGCCCAACCCGAGAACAGCCGCGCGATCACGCGCGGGTCGCGTCCCTCGCGGGCAGCGATCACCTGCGCGTGGATGGCGGTTAAAGGCTCCGCTGCGGCTTCGTTCTTCATTCGAAGCCTTCAGCAGGCGACCTCGAGGTCCCGCAGGGCCGTGAGCGTGCTCGGGTACCCGCCGTGCACGATGCCACGCCAGCCGCGCGCGCAGGCGGTGGCGATGTTATCCGTCCGATCGTCGATGAACACCGTGGCAGCGGGCTCCAGGGCAAAGCGCCGCTCGGCCTCGGCATAGATGCCCGCATGTGGCTTCATGACGCCCGCGAGGTACGACGGCAGCGCTCCATGCCCGATGGCGTGCAGGCGGTATTCGCGCGACAGATGCGCCCAGTGCAGGTCGCCTATGTTGGACAGGAGGAACACCCGGTAGCGCTCGCTCAGGCGGTGGGCGAGATCGACCATCGCCGGCTCGAGCTCGAACATGTCCAGCCATCTCGCGTGCATGTCCTCGAGCGTGACCGGCGGGCGCGCCAGTGCCGCGAGGTGCTCGAGCAGGACCCGGCCGTGCAGCCGGCCGGACTCGTGATCCTCGATCGCCACGCGCGCCGGCATCGAATCCAGATCACTCACCTCGGCGCCGCGCGCGCGCAGAAAGTC
>DASWUP010000105.1:0-6389 GCA_036401635.1 Steroidobacteraceae bacterium | reverse complement strand
TGGTGCCCGAGGTCGGAGTCGAACCGACACGCTTTTAAAGGCGGCGGATTTTCTTGCCACTTCGGCTTTCACCGCCCCGAGCAGAACACTCGGGTTCGTGGTCTGGAGCACGCCTTCACCGTAGCCTTGTAGGCTGTAGGTGCCCGCCGTCTGCTCTCTACACCTTCCCTCGCGCTTGCGAGGGCTTGGCTCGGCATCAGCTCGAGCAGGAACCGCTAAGGGCCTTCACCGAGTTTGACGGGCTTCACCTCGAGGATTTCTCCGCGAGGGCTCAAGTCGTTCGTCTGAGTCCGCTGCGTCTACCAATTCCGCCACTCGGGCGTCGAGTGTTTGTTCCCGTTCAAACCGGGCGCGCACGGCAGTATAGGGCCCCGGGGACAGTGGCGCGACCTTTTGCCGCGCTCGCGCATCTAACTGCCTGTGATCCGACTGGTGGAAATCACCGTTCCCGATGGAGTGCTGGCGCGGGCGTGTGCAGGGGATGAGCAGGCGCGCACGGAGATTTATGCCGCCGTGGCGCCCGCGACCTTCAGCCTGATCCGGCGCCTCGTGCGACAGCGCGCAGTATCAGAGGACCTGTTCCAGGACACCATGATGATCTTCTACGAGCGCTTGCCGCAGTTTCGAAGGGAGGCGCCCCTCGGGGCCTGGCTGCGGCAGATCGCGATTTCCCGTTGTCTGATGTACCTGCGCTCGCCGTGGAAGCGTCTGTGCCTGTCCCTGGGCCCTGCTGACTTCGGGGTCGGCGCTGCCCTGGTGACGCCGGGCTACCGGGGCGAATGCATCGACCTCGAGCGTGCCCTGGCGGCGCTTGCACCCACTGCGCGCGCGGTCGTGTGGATGTACGAAGTGGAGGGTTATTCCCACCAGGAGATTGCCTGTGCCTTCGGCCGCACGGTGAGTTTTTCAAAATCGCAGCTGGCGCGTGCGCACGTGCGGCTGCGTGCCTGGTTCGAGCCGCAGGGAAACCGATCATCATGCACCCTGATCTAGATCAGCAGCACGCTCTCGCGCGCCGCTTGCGTGAATTACCGGACGCGGCGGCGCCTCCGTACGACTGGCCAGAATTTCAACGCCGTGCGGGCGCACGCGCGCGAGCAGGACAGGGGTTGGCTGGCGGCCGCGCGGTCGCGGCGGTCACGGTGCTCGCGCTTGGAGTCGTCGCGGTATGGACGCGCCTGGGCACGCAATCTCCGGCCACTGCACCTGGGCCTGCGAGCGCGCCAGCCGCGCGCCTCGCCCCCGAGACCTCCGCCGCCATGGAGCGGTGGCTCGCGAGCCTGCCGAGCGAGCCGGCGGTGGTGCGCGTGGGCACGCGTGCGGCGGTAACCGGGCTCGAGGATCGCATCGCGCAGGTTGATGACCTGCTGAGCGCCGAGCGCCTGGATCAGGCGCAGCCGGCGCGCTTAGCCACCCTGCAGCAGGAGCGCACGCGCCTGGTCGGAGCGCTGGTGCAGGTGCGTTATGCGGAAACGCTGGCCGATGAGTTGCGCTGAAAACGTCAGTCGCGCTCAAAACGAGGAGCAAACGTGAAGCAGAATCACCTGGTTGTGTCCTGGACTGCCGCGCTGATCGCCGGCGCGGCCCTGGCCGCGGCGGGTTCCGCCGCGGTGCCGGCGTCCGAGCCGCGGGCGGCCCCGGGCCTGCCGGCCACCGTCCGGCCCGACAGCGATGCCGATCTCGACGCGCAGCTCGAGGCGGCGCGCCGCAAACTCGAGGAGGCGGCGCACGACGTGGCGCGGCTGTCCTCGCGGCTAAGCGGGACGCTCATCGATCGTGTCATGCCCGATTTTGAACCCGGCCACGCCATCATCGGCGTGCAGCTGGAACCGGCCGCGGGAGCCGCGGGCGCGCGCGTGCGCGAGGTGAGTCCGGGGGGGCCGGCCGCGGAAGCGGGTATTCATGCCGGCGACGTGATCGTCGCCGTGAACGGGACCGAGCTGAAGGGGGACGAGCCCTCGCGCCAGGTCATCAGCATCATGCGCGACGTCAAACCGGACACCAAGGTGAGCGTGCGCGTGCTGCGGGACGGCAAAACGCGCGACTTCACGGTCACGGCACGGCCCGGACCCGGTGTGCTGGCGACGGTTCATGGCCTGCCGGACATCGCCTTCGGCCCGTGGCCGGAGTTGCCGGGCGCCTTCATGTTCCACGGGCCGATCATGGACATGGAGCTGGCGACGCTCACGCCGCGTCTCGGCAGTTACTTTGGCAGCGAAAAAGGGGTGTTGGTGGTGCGCGCACCCGCCGCCGGGGCTCTGAAGCTCGAGGACGGGGACGTGATCCTTGCCATCGACGGACGTCAGCCCACGAGCGGCTCTCACGCCACCCGCATCCTCGGTTCCTATCAGCCTGGGGAGAAACTCTCTTTGCGCATCATCCGTCAGCACAAGACGCTGGAGCTTGACGCGACGCTTCCCGAGAAGGTGGGGCGGATCCGCAAGGGCACAATGCTGCACGAGGGTTCGCTGCACGATCGCCCCGAGCCGGCACACAAGGTGTTGATCTTCGGCCACGACGAAGTCTGAAGACCGAGCCTGCGGCGGGCAGTGTGCGCCGGCGCAGCGTGTAACATGCGCGCGTGCGTCGCCAGGACTTTTCCTATGATCTGCCCATCGAGTTGATTGCCCAGGTGCCGCTCGCCGAGCGCTCGGCGAGCCGCATGCTGGTGCTCGACGGGCCGAGCGGCGCGCTCGCGGATCGGACGGTGCGCGATCTGCCTGGCTTTTTGCAGCGCGGTGACCTCCTGGTGCTCAACGACACGCGCGTGCTCGCCGCGCGCCTCGCGGGCGTGAAACCCTCGGGTGGACGCGTGGAGATTCTTCTCGAGCGCGGCCTCGCCGGGCAGGAGGCGTTGGCGCAGCTGAGCGCGGGCAAGCCCATTCGCGAGGGGCTCGAGGTGGACACCGCGGGCGGGGCGGTGCGGGTGCTGAGGCGCGAGGATGACCTGTGGCGCATCGCGCTGCCGGCACCGGCGCTGGAATTTTTCGAGCGCTGGGGCGAGGTACCGCTGCCGCCCTACATCCGCCGTCCGGCCGATCAGACCGACCGCGAGCGTTATCAGAGCATCTTTGCGCGCGAGCCCGGCGCGGTGGCAGCCCCGACCGCCAGCCTGCACTTCGACGAGATGCTGCTCGCCGCGCTCGCCGAGCGCGGCGTGAACCGTGCCCAGGTTACCCTGCACGTCGGCGCAGGAACCTTTCAGCCGGTACGCAGCGACACCATCGAAGCGCATACCATGCATGCCGAGCGCGCCGCGGTGAGCGCTGCGACCTGCGAGGCGATTGCGCGCACCCGCGCTCGCGGCGGCCGCGTGATCGCCGTCGGCACCACGGTGGTGCGCGCGCTCGAGTCCGCGGCGCTGGCCGCGGACGGCGGCGCGGCAGCGGCGCGCGCCCTGGCTCCCTGGTCAGGCGACACGCGACTGTTCATCACGCCGGGCTTTCGCTTTCAGGTGAGCGATGTGCTGCTGACGAACTTCCATCTGCCCGAGTCGACGCTGCTCATGCTGGTGTGCGCCTTTGCCGGCCAGCCCCAGGTGCTCGCCGCCTACGCGCACGCGGTGCGGGCAGGTTATCGATTCTTCAGCTACGGGGACGCCATGTTGGTCACGCGGCGGGGCACTTGAGGCCGACCTTCAGCGTGCAGGCGAGCGATGGCGCCGCGCGCGCCGGCAGGCTCGTGACCGCCCACGGCGTAGTGGAGACCCCGGCATTCATGCCGGTAGGCACCTACGGCACGGTGAAAGCGATGACGCCCGAGGAGCTCGAGGGACTGGGCGCTCAGATCATTCTCGGCAACACTTTCCACCTCATGCTGCGCCCCGGCGCGGCCATCGTCGCCGCGCACGGCGGGCTGCACCGCTTCATGCACTGGCAACACCCGATCCTCAGCGATTCGGGCGGCTTCCAGCTCTTCAGCCTGCGGAGCCTGCGTCGCATCACCGAGGAGGGGGTACGCTTTCGTTCGCCGATCGACGGGCGCGAAGTGCGGCTCACCCCGGAAGACTCTATGGATGTGCAGTTCGCACTGCGCTCGGACATTGCCATGGCGCTCGATGATTGCACCGCCCATCCGGCCACCGAGAGCGAGGCGCGCGAGTCCATGGAGCGCTCCATGCGCTGGGCAGCGCGCAGCCACGCTCATTATTACGGCGCCCACGCGCTTGATGCGCCCGGGGGACTGTTTGGGATCGTGCAGGGCGGCATGCACACGGCGCTGCGCCGTGCCTCGCTCGAGACGCTGTTGCGGCTCGACTGGGCGGGGCTTGCGGTCGGGGGGCTGGCGGTGGGCGAGTCCGAGGAGGAGCGCTTAGCGGTCCTCGAGTCGCTGGTACCGCACATGCCTGCCGGGCGACCGCGCTATCTCATGGGCGTCGGTCGGCCAGAGGACATCGTGGCCGCCGTGCTGCGCGGCATCGACATGTTCGACTGCGTCATGCCCACACGCCACGCCCGCAACGGCCACCTGTTCACCTCTACCGGGGTCATGAACATCCGCAACAGCGTCTACCAGGACGATCTCACGCCGGTCGACGCCGCCTGCGACTGTTACACTTGCCGCAACTACACTCGTGCCTACCTGCGCCATCTCGACCGTTGCAACGAGATCCTGGGCTCGCGGCTCAACACCATCCACAACCTGCACTTCTATATCGGGCTGATGCGCTCGCTGCGCGCCGCCATCGCGGCGGGCGATCTTGCCGCCTGGGCCCGCGGATTCCTGACGGCCCGGCGAGCCGCCGGTGCTGTGGCATAATGCCGCCCTTTTCGCTTCCCGGACCGCGTACATGAATGCCTTGATCCCCGATGCCTGGGCGCAGGCGGCTCCCGGCGCCCCCGGCGGCCAGTTCCAGTTCGCGCTGCTCATGGCGGCGTTCATCGCCCTGTTTTATTTCATGCTGATCCGTCCGCAGCAGAAGCGGGCCAAGGAGCACCAGGCGCTCGTGTCGAAGCTCGCGGCGGGCGACGAAGTGGTGACCACCGGAGGCCTGCTCGGGCGGGTGACCGATGTTGGCGACACCTTCATTACGCTCGAGATCGCCGACGGCGTGCGCGTCAAGGTGCAAAAGGTCCAGGTCGCCCAGCTCATGCCCAAGGGCACCTTGAAAAGCGCCTGAAGATGCTCGAATACGCTCGCTGGAAATATATCCTGGTCGCGGCCGTGCTGCTGCTGGCCCTGGTGTTCGCGCTGCCGAACGTGTTTGGCGAGGACCCGGCGCTGCAGGTGGCGCGCAAGGACCACAGCCCGCTGACCACCGAGGCCGCGCAGACGGTGCAGACGTTCTTGCGGCAGCGCGGGATTCGCTTCGCCAGGAGCTACATCGACAGCGGGCGCCTCATGGTGCGCTTCGCCAACGTGCCCGAGCAGCTGGCGGCACGCGACGCCGTCAACGAGCAGCTCAAAGACACCTACATCACCGCCCTGTCGTTCGCACCACGCACCCCGGAGCTGCTGCGCACGCTCGGGTTGCGCCCGATGCCCCTGGGGCTCGATCTGCGCGGCGGCCTGTATCTGCTCTACCAGGTCGACGTGAACGCTGCGGTCAGCCAGGCGCTCGAAGGCTACGTGCAGGATGCGCGGCGCGCGCTCGCCGCCGCCAACATCCCGGTGAAGGACGTGACCACCGTCGCGGTGGGGAGCGACAGAGCCAACGCCGTACGCCTGGTGCTGCCTCCGGAAGCGGACGTCAATGCCGCGCGCAGCGCCCTCAATCAGGCACTGGCGGGGCTGTCCGTCAGCACCGAGAGTCTCGCCAGCGGCTCGGCGATTGCCGGCGTCATGACCCCCGCGCAGATCCGTGAGCGCCAGGACTATGCCATCCAGCAGAACATCACCACGCTGCGCAACCGCGTGAACGAGCTCGGCGTGTCCGAGCCGATCGTGCAGCGCCAGGGGATCGACCGCATCAACGTGCAGTTGCCCGGCGTGCAGAACTCGGCGGAGGTGAAGGACATTCTCGGCCGGGTGGCGACGCTCGAGTTCCGTCTCGAGGACATGCAGAACAACGCCTTCGAGGCGATGCAGACAGGAAGGGCGCCGCTCGGCTCCAAGCTCTACACCCACACGCGCTTCGGTCGCCCGGTGCTGCTGAAGCGCGAGGTGATTGCCACCGGTGACCAGCTCACCAACGCCACCACTGGCCAGTCGCAGGAAGGTCCGGCGGTGAACGTGAAGCTCGACGCGCGCGCCGGCGAGAACATGCTGAAAACCACGCGCCAGAACCTCAACCGGCGCATGGCGGCGGTGCTGATTGAAAAGCGTCGCGAGAACACCGAGGTCAACGGCAAGAAGATGACCCGCGATGTGACCGACGAGGAAGTCATCAACGACGCCACCATTCGTGGCGTGTTCAGCAACAACTTCCAGATCACCGGGCTCGCCGCCGG
>DASWUP010000104.1:0-2363 GCA_036401635.1 Steroidobacteraceae bacterium | reverse complement strand
ACAGCCGCCAGCGCGCGCGAACGCTTCAATCTCCTGGCAACGCGTGTGGGAGTTGATGAGGAACCGGGACGTGCTGGCACTGACCGCCTCCTACGTGTGCATGAACTACGTGTACTACCTGCTGGCGAACTGGTGTTTCCTCTACCTGGTGCAGGAGCGGCACTTCACGGTGCTCGAGAGCGGATGGCTGGCCAGTACGCCGCCGCTCGCGGCCGCCATGGCCTCCGGTATTGGCGGCATGCTGGCGAGCGCGCTGGGAACGCGCTACGGCGTACGTAAGGGCTTGCGGATCCTGCCCCTCATCTCTCTGCCGGCCGCCGGTGTGCTGCAATTCGTGGCGGTGGACGCAGCCAACGCCTACTTCGCCGTGGCGGCACTAGCGCTGTGCTTTGCTTGCGTCGAACTGAACGAAGGCCCTTACTGGGCGGCGATCATGCATGTCGGCCGCGCCGACACCATGGCGGCGTCGGGGCTGCTCAATACCGGCGGAAACGCCGGCGGGCTGATCGCCACGCCAATCGTGGCCTATCTCTCGGGCCATCACGCCTGGACGACGGCCTTTCTGATTGGCACCGCTTTCGCGTTGTTGAGTGCGGCTGCGTGGCTGCTGGTGGACCCCACCCGTCGTGCGGCAAGTGACGAATCTGCCGCGGCGGCCTCCTAAGGTGCAGGTGCCTCCGCGACCACCGTGTTGCTGCCCAAAGTGCCGCGCACCGCAGCGCGGGCCCGGGCGACACCCTCGGGCCACTGCAGCTGCAGTTTCCCCCGAGCACCCTGCGGGGCCCGCAGTTCCAGATCGGCGTGCACGACTCCACTGCGGCGCGGCCAGTCGATCCGCCCCGAAACCGCCGCGTCCTCGGTCCAACGCACGTGCCAAAGAGTCGCGCTATAACCCGCCGGAGTTTGCCGGACGATGAATGTACCGCCGCGCAATCCAACACCGGTACCCGATCCGTTTGCCTCGGCGCGAGCGATCACGTCCGCGCAGGTCAACAGTGCCGCGCTTACGGCGCGCAACTGATCTTCGCCCGCCTCATTCCCCGCGAGCGCGCGCGCGGTTGTCAGCTCGCGCACCTGCCTGGCGAAGCGTGGCACCAGCCGCACGGCGGGTACCGCCGCCGCACAGCTTTCATCGCCGGTCTCGAGGCGCTCCATGAATCGACGCACCAGGATAGCCCCGCATTCGCTGCGTGCGTGAGGCAGCGCATTGACGTGGAAGCTGTTGGCCAGGATGACATGGCGGGCACGCGGAAAGCGGGCCGCCACCGCTGTCCCGTCCGCTACGCCGGTCATGTTGTCCAGCTCGCCGGACACCACCAGCACCGGAACATCCGGATAGCGGGCGTCGGCGGGGACTAGCGGCACGGCGGGCGAGCCGGGAGGCGCAACCGGCCACTGTGTGCACTCATCGATGAAGGCATAGTCGAGCGGCATTGCACGATACTCATCGATGGTGAACGGCGCATAGGTAGCGGGCGCTTCGACCTTGCGCCTCGCGATCTGCAGGTCGCGATCGACGATTCGCCTCGCAGGTGCCAAGGCTTTGTCGAAAATCCCGGGCGGATCCTGGCAGGACACGGCAGCCGCCAGCCCCGCGCTGAACTTCATCGGCGAGTGCGTCGGGTCCCGCGAATCCACGCTGGCAAGCGTCTCCGCCATCAGTCTGAGCAGCGGTAGTTGGTCCCCGTCACTGAAAGCGCGTGCCGCCGCGTCCACCTCCCGGAGCGTCGCATAAGCCGGCGAGCCGGCGAACATGACGATCGCCAACTGGGTTGCATTGGCGGTGAAATTCATCAACCGACCGACGCCATAGTGCACCTGCGCCCGGAATGGCCCGGTGCGCAGCAGTTGCAGCGCCGGAGCAATATGCTCGAGCGAGCTTCCCGCGATCGCCTGGCAATCGGGAGTGCGCTCGCAAGCGCGGTTGAACTTGTCGCGCATCGCGGTGGCGTAGCTCGGATACCAAGCATAGTCGGGACCCTCCAGAGGATAGGCTCCGTCGAGTACCAGGGAGCGGAGCCTTTGCGGATGACGCAGCGCAAAGACCTGCGCGAAGTAGGTCCCGTATGAATCGCCGTACAGATTTATGCGGCCAACGCCCAAGGCGTCGAGGACTGCAGCCAGATCATCGGTTGCGAGCGCGGTGCCATACAACGGCGCCGCGCGCTTCAGCGATCGCCCGCAGGCGCCGATGTTGGCTTCCGTGAGCGCCGGCGCATTCTGCAACGGCTCGCAGTCGAGGGCCCCGGAGCGTCCGGTTCCCCGATTGTCCATGATCAACACATCGTGGTTCCCCCGCAGGGGCTCGAACAGCGCCAGGTATTCGCTGCGGGACTCGGTGGCCGGATAGCCGGGGCCGCCTT
>DASWUP010000103.1:0-1693 GCA_036401635.1 Steroidobacteraceae bacterium | reverse complement strand
CTGTACACGAAGTACGCCTATCCGCTAGAGCTCGCGGCCATGGTGTTGCTGGTGGCGATCGTGGCCGCGATCGCGCTTACCATGCGCCGCCGCGCGGGACTGAAGTATCAGGACATCGACGCGCAGGTCGCCGTGCGGCGCGAGGATCGGGTGCGCCTGGTGAAGATGGCGGCGGAGAAGCGCCCGTGATCAGCCTCGCACAGATGCTGACGCTCTCGGGGATCCTGTTCTCGCTGTCGGTGGCCGGCATCTTCCTCAACCGCAAGAATGTCATCCTGCTGCTCATGTGCGTGGAACTGCTGCTGCTCGCGGCCAACTTCAACTTCATCGCGTTCTCGCGCTATCTCGGAGACATCAACGGGCAGGTATTCGTGTTCTTCATCCTCACGGTGGCGGCGGCCGAGTCGGCGATCGGGCTGGCGATCCTGGTGGTGCTGTTCCGCGAGCGGCGCAGCATCAACGTCGAAGACCTGAACACCCTGAAAGGCTAAAAGGCGCGCATGAACCCGACCGTGCTGATCGCCATCCCGCTGCTGCCGCTCCTGGCCGCCATCGCCGCGGGCCTCGGGGGCAAGCTCATCGGGCGCGTGGGTGCGCACACCGTTACCTGCCTGGCGGTAGCTGCATCGTGCGTGCTGTCGCTGGCGGTGCTGAAGCAGGTCCTGGACGGCGCGCCGGCCTACGACGCGCCGGTGTACACCTGGCTGCTGAGCGACGGCATGCACATGGAGGTCGGCTTCCTCATCGACCGCCTGACCGCGCTCATGATGGCGGTGGTGACCTTCGTGTCACTGTGCGTGCACGTGTACACCATCGGCTACATGCGCGATGATCCCGGCTACACACGCTTCTTCAGTTACATCTCGCTGTTCACCTTCTCCATGCTCATGCTGGTGATGGCGAACAACTTCATGCAGCTGTTCTTCGGCTGGGAGGCGGTCGGGGTGGTGTCGTACCTGCTGATCGGCTTCTGGTACACGCGCCCGAGCGCGACCTTCGCAGCCCTCAAGGCCTTCCTAGTCAATCGCATCGGCGACTTCGGCTTCGTGCTCGGCATCGCCGGCATCGCCTACTTCACTCACTCGCTTAGCTACCGCGACGCATTCGCTGCCGCCCCGCACATCGCGCAGGCGCTGCTGCCGATGACCTCCGCTTCCGGCGTGCAGGCGCTCACCCTCATCTGCGTGTGCCTGTTCATCGGTGCCATGGGCAAGTCCGCGCAGGTGCCGCTGCACGTGTGGCTGCCGGACTCGATGGAAGGCCCAACGCCCATTTCGGCGTTGATCCACGCCGCCACCATGGTGACGGCGGGCATCTTCATGGTGGCGCGCATGTCGCCGCTGTTCGAGTACTCCGAAGGCGCCCTGTCGTTCGTGCTGGTGATCGGTGCGATCACGGCGTTCTCGATGGGGCTGCTCGGCGTGGTGGCGAACGACATCAAGCGGGTGATCGCTTACTCCACGCTCTCCCAGCTCGGCTACATGACGGTGGCGCTGGGCGTGTCGGCCTACGGCGGGGCGATCTTTCACCTCATGACGCACGCGTTCTTCAAGGCGCTGCTGTTCCTGGCGGCCGGTTCCGTGATCCTTGCCCTGCACCACGAGCAGGACATGCGCCGCATGGGCGGACTCGCCAAATACATGCCCATCACGGCGGTGACCTGCTGGATTGGCGCGCTGGCGCTCGTCGGCAC
>DASWUP010000102.1:0-25145 GCA_036401635.1 Steroidobacteraceae bacterium | reverse complement strand
TTAATTTCTGTAAATATAATGTCTTACGCTCTCTAGTTAACGCGTAAGTTCAGGCCATGCCACGCGCAGGTAGGCCACCATGGACACCAGCGTCGCCGCGGCGGCGATCACCGTCAGCGCCACGCCGAGCCTGTAGGTCGGCAGTCCGAACAGCTGCCACCGGTACAACATCAGCGACAGACCGATGATCTGCAGGATGGTCTTGTACTTGCCGAGCTGCGAAACCGCAACCTTGCGCCGCGCGCCGATCTCGGCCATCCACTCACGCAGCGCGGAGATGGTGATCTCGCGGCCGATGATGATCGCCGCGGTCAGTACGATGAGGGCGCGCGGGTCCCTGCTCACCAGCAACACCAGCGCCACGGCGACGATCAGTTTGTCGGCGACCGGGTCGAGGAATGCGCCGAGGCGGGAGATCTGCCCGAGCCGTCGCGCAAAATACCCGTCGAGCGAATCGGTAATGCCGGCGGCCGCGAACAATAGCCCCGCCGCAGGATCCGCCCACGGGTACGGCATGTAGAACAGCAGCACGATGAGCGGGATCGCGGCGATGCGCGCCCATGTCAGGGTGTTGGGCAGATTCCACGCCATCAGGTGCGCCTATGAGCCCGGGTGCAGGTGATCATAAAGACTTCGCGCCAGCGTCGCGCCGATTCCCGCTACCTGTGTGAGATCCGCCACACCGGCGCGCATGATCCCCTGCAGCCCGCCAAAGTGCTTGAGAAGCGCGCGCCGCTTCGCAGGCCCCAGTCCTGGAATGACCTCCAGAACCGACTCGTTGTAACGCCGGGCGCGCCTGCGCCGATGACCGCGGATCGCGAACCGATGCGCTTCGTCGCGGATTCTCTGAATGAGGCGCGCGGCCGGCGAATGGCCCTCGGGCGTCAGCGGCGCCGCGGTGCCGTACACGAACAGCCGCTCCTGTCCGGGCCTGCGGTCCGGACCCTTGGCCACCCCGACCAGGGTCAGGTCGCCGTATCCCAGTTCCGCGAGCACCGCATGCACCTGGCTGATCTGACCCGCACCGCCGTCGATCAGCAACAGGTCAGGAGCCGGCACCTCCCCCTCGCGCACGTGCTTATAGCGGCGTTGCAGCGCCTGCCGCAGCGCCGCGTAGTCATCCCCCGGCGTGACGCCGCTGATGTTGAAGCGCCGGTACTCCTTCTTCAGAGGACCCTCCGGACCGAACACCACGCACGACGCCACGGTTCCCTCGCCGGCCGTGTGGCTGATATCGAAGCACTCCATGCGTGCCGGCGGCTCGGGCAAGTCGAGCTCGTTAGCCAGGTCGAACAACATCTCCTCCATGCCCTGGTGCTGTGCAACGCGCATGCGCAACGCCTGTGCCGCGTTCTCCTGGGTCAGCTCGACCCAGCGCACGGCCAGGCCACGCACGGGATGCCTGACCTCGACTGCACGCCCGGCGTGACTGCTGAGCAGCTCCGCCAGGGACGCCGCATCTTCGAGGCGGCTGCCGAGCAGCACTTCCGGGGGGGCCTCGGCGTTCGCGTAGTACTGCAGGACGAAGGAGGCGAGCGCTTCGTGCGGCTCGGCGAGCGCGGCGCGGGGGAAATAGCTGGTGGTACCCAGGTTGCGGCCGCCGCGCACCAGCATGATGCTCACGGCGTACTCGCCCGCCTCGCCGACGATGGCGAACACGTCCACGTCGCGCTGCCCTTCCGCGGTCACGACCTGCTGCGCCTGGATGCGCTTGAGCGCCGCGAGCTGATCGCGAATCTGCGCTGCGCGCTCGAACTGCAGGCAGCTGCCCGCCTGGTCCATCCGCGCCTGCAGCTCGGCATTCACCTCATCGCTGCGCCCATCGAGCACCTTGACCGCCGCCGCTATGTCCTGCGCGTAAGCCTCGCGCGTGATGAGACCGACGCACGGCGCCGAGCAGCGGCCGATCTGATGCTGCAGACACGGCCGGCTGCGGTTGGCGAAAAAGCTGTCGCGGCAATTGCGAATGCCAAACAGCTTCTGCAGCTGGTTGAGCGTGTCGCGCACCGCGCCCGCATTGGGGAAGGGACCGAAGTAGCGGCCGGGGGCGCCGCGCGGCCCGCGGTAGAACACCAGCCGCGGAAACTCGTGCTCCACGTACAGGTGAATATAGGGAAAGCTCTTGTCATCGCGCAGTACCACGTTGAAGCGCGGCTTGTGCGCCTTGATGAGGTTGTACTCGAGCAGCAGCGCCTCGGTCTCGGAGTTGGTCACCGTGACCTCGATCGCGGTGATCTGCTGCACCAGCGCCTGCACCTTGGGATTGACGTTGCCGGCACCGAAGTAGGTCGCGACGCGGTCCCTGAGGCTGCGCGCCTTACCGACGTACAGCAGCTCGTGCCCGGCGCCGAACATGCGGTACACGCCCGGACGCTTCGGTAGTGAGGCGATGTATTCCTTGGGGTCGAACACGCTCAGTCTGTGGCTCGAGGACCCTGCAACGCCGCGGGAACAGCCAGGCCGGCGAGCTCGCAGGCCCGCGCCACCACAGTTCTGAACATCGCCGGCGTCAGCCGCCGGGTCGAGGTGTTGTAGCGGCTGCAATGGTACGAATCGAGCATGCACGGCGCTGCCTCGAGTATGTGTTTGCGCCCGTGTGCAAACAAGTAACGCCCACGCGTGAGCCCGCGCGCCATGAGCACCGCATCGTGTGCCACGCGCCCCAGGGCCAGGTACACGCGCACGCTGGACAACTGCCGCAGCTCACCGGCAAGGTACGCATTGCAGCAGCGAATCTCCTGCGGCAGTGGCTTGTTCTCCGGTGGCACGCATTTGACCGCATTGACGATGCGGACGTTCACGAGCGTGAGTCCGTCGGTGACGGAGGCGGACACCGGGCGGCTCGCAAGCCCCGCCTCATACAGCGTCTGGTACAGCAGTATGCCCGCATGATCTCCGGTGAACGGCCGTCCGGTGCGGTTGGCGCCATGCATGCCGGGGGCGAGACCGACGATGAGAATGCGCGGCTCGGCCGCACCGAACGACGGCACCGGTCGCGCCCAGTAGTCAGGACGAGCGGCACGCGTATGCGCGAGCAACGCCGCGAGTCGCGGGCAGCGGCTGCAGTTTGGATCGTAAGTCGCGGAGCTTACGGGGGCACGATCCCGTTACGCTTGTCGGCGCGGCGGCTGTGACTGCGCTCAGCGATCAGCATGGCGAGCTCCAGCGCCTGCTCGTGGTTCAGCCGTGGGTCCACGCTCGAGCGATAGGCCCGCTGCAGATCCTGGTCCGTCAGTCCGCGCGCACCACCGGTGCACTCGGTCACGTCGTCCCCGGTGAGCTCGATGTGCACGCCGCCCAGATAGGATCCCTGCTCCGCATGGATGCGGAACGCCAGGTCCAGCTCCTTGAGAATGTTCTCGAAACGGCGCGTCTTGATCCCGCCGGTGGTCGTCTCGGTGTTGCCGTGCATGGGATCGCACACCCACAGCACCGTCTGTCCGGTCTGGCGCACCGCGTCAATGGCCTTCGGGAGCGCGACCGCCACGTCCCTCGCTCCGAAGCGGTGGATGAGCGTGAGCCGCCCGGGCTGATTTTGCGGGTTGAGGGTCGTCACCAGGCCTTGCAGCCACGCCGCATCCATGGCCGATCCGACCTTGACGGCGATGGGATTGGAGATGCCACGGAAGTACTCGACGTGCGCGCCTTCGAGCCCCGCGGTGCGCATGCCGATCCATGGCATGTGCGTCGAGAGGTTGTACCAGCGGTTCTGTCGTGGAATGAAACGCGTCTGCGCCTGCTCGTAGTGCAGGTGCAGCCCCTCGTGACTCGCGTAAAAGTCCACCAGCGTCGCTTCGTGAACCTGGCGGCCGCTGATACCCTCGAAGAAGTCCAGCGCATCGCCGATCGAGCTCACGATGCGCTGATAGGCATCCTTGAGCGGCGCCTGGTGAACGAAACCCAGATCCCAGTACTCCGGGTGGTGCAGATCGGCGAAACCGCCCTCCACCAGCGCGCGCACGAAGTTCAGCGTCAGCGCCGCGCGCTCGTAACCGCGCAGCAGCAGCTGCGGATCCGCGGCACGTGCCTCGGGGGTAAATTCCGGGCGATTGACCAGGTCACCGCGATAACTCGGCAGCGTGAGCCCGTCGCGGGTCTCGGTGTCCGTCGAGCGGGGCTTGGCGTACTGCCCGGCCATGCGCCCGACGCGGATGATGGGTTTCTTCAGGCCGTGCAGCAGCACGAGACTCATCTGCAGCAGGATCTTGAGCTTCTTGGCGATGGTGTCGGATTCGCAATCGGCGAACGCCTCCGCACAGTCACCACCCTGCAGCAGAAAGGCTTCGCCGCGCTGCGCGGCGGCGAGGCGCTCCCGCAGAGCCTCAATCTCCCAGGACACGACGATCGGCGGAAGCCGGGAAATGTGCGCCACGATGCGCTCGAGTGCGCGCGGCTCGCCATAGACCGGCTGCTGCTGAGCAGGCCGCGTCTGCCAGCTGGCGCTGTGCCAGGAGGTGGTTTCGGGCGATCGCATCTCATTGATCCTAGCACGCTTTCCTGAACGGCCCGGGGCCGCGGGGGTACGCGCGCCGGCGAGCCGCGCTGGCGCTGCGCGCGCTTCGCGGGCAGAATGCGCCCCTTTTCCGAAAGGGACCTATGCATCGCGTACTGGTTCTCGGCGCCGGCAAGATCGGCGCATTGATCTCCGGATTGCTAGCCGAATCGGGCAGTTACAAAGTTCAGCTCGGCGACGTCGACGGTGCGGCGGCGGAGGCGGTGGTGCGCGCCCACGGCGCGGGTAATCTCGTCGCCTTCGCGCTGGATGCAACCACTGCCGCAGCTCTTGCCCGGCATCTGTCCGAGCACCCGGTCGATGCCGTCATTTCGAGCCTGCCCTACTACTGCAACCTCGCTGTGGCAAACGCCGCGCGCAAAGCGCGCGCCCACTACTTCGATCTGACGGAAGATGTGGAAGCTACGCGCTCCGTGCGCACCCTCGCCGCGGGAGCTGACCAGGCATTCGTGCCGCAATGTGGTCTCGCCCCCGGGTTCATCAGCATCGCGGCTGCCGAACTGATCACGCACTTTGACACGCTGCGGGCCGTGAAGCTGCGCGTCGGCGCCCTGCCCCAGCATCCGAACAACGTCCTCAAGTACTCGCTCACCTGGTCCACCGAGGGACTCATTAATGAGTACGGTAATCCCTGCCAGGCGGTCAGCGACGGGCGCCTGATCGAGGTTGCACCGCTCGAGGGACTCGAGGAAATCGAAATCGATGGCACGCTGTATGAGGCGTTCAACACCTCGGGGGGCCTCGGGTCGCTGGCCGAAACGCACGGTGCGCACCTCGAATCGATGAACTACAAGACCATCCGTTATCCCGGTCACTGCGAGCAGATGCGACTGCTCATGAACGACCTGAAGCTCAATCACGACCGCGGCACGCTCAAGCGCATCCTGGAGAATGCGGTGCCGCAGACCCTGCAGGATGTGGTGATCGTGTATGCGGCGGTCACCGGTACCCAGGACGGACAGCTGCGCGAAGAGAACTACGTCAACAAGATCTATCCGCAGGTCATTGCCGGGCGGCTGTGGTCTGCCATTCAGGTCACGACGGCCGCGGGAATCACCGCGGTCGTGGACCTCGTGCTCGAGCACCAGGGCAGCTACAGTGGCTTCGTGGCGCAGGAACAGTTCCGGCTGACAGACATTCTCGCGAACCGCTTCGGCCGCTACTACGCGCCGGGGGGTACCAAGCACGTTTCCGGCGAGGTCGTCGTGTCGGGCAAAGCCGGCCATCAGCGCCGCCAGAAGGCCGCGAACGCATGAGCAGCGTGGACATCAATGCGCTCCTGAAGCGCTTAGGATTGGGCGCCGTGAATCCCGGCGCCTGGTCCGGATCGCGCGGCTGGCCAAACGCCACCGACGTCACGCTCATGAACGTGCGCAATCCCGCCGACGGCTCGCTGCTTGCGCAAGTGCGGCCCGCCAGCGCCCAGGACTACGAGCACGTGCTGAGCTCTGCCGTGGCAGCCGCGGCCGCCTGGCGCCAGGTGCCGGCACCCAAGCGCGGCGAGGCGGTGCGCCAGCTCGGTGAGCAGTTGCGACAGCACAAGAGCGACCTCGGCACGCTGGTGTCGCTGGAGAACGGCAAGATCCTCGCCGAGGGCCTGGGCGAGGTTCAGGAGATGATCGACATCGCTGACTTCGCGGTCGGGCAGTCGCGCATGCTCTACGGCCTCACGATGCACTCCGAGCGCCCCAAGCATCGCATGTCCGAGCAATGGCACCCGCTCGGCGTCGTGGGCGTCATCTCGGCCTTCAACTTTCCGGTCGCGGTGTGGTCGTGGAACGCGTTTCTCGCAGCCGTGTGCGGCAACGCCTGCGTGTGGAAGCCCTCGCACAAGACACCGCTGAGCGCGCTCGCGGTGCAGCGGCTGTGCAACAGCGTGGTCGAAGCCAATCACCTGCCGCCGGTCTTTCAGCTGTTCATAGACGCCGGCACGGACCTTGCGAAGCGCTTCGTGGATGACCGGCGCGTGGCGCTCATTTCCTTCACCGGCTCGACCGAGACCGGTCGCAAGGTCGGCGAGCGCGTCGCCGCGCGTCTCGGCAAGAGCCTGCTCGAGCTCGGCGGCAACAACGCCGTCATCGTGGATGAGACGGCTAACCTCGACCTCGCGGTACCGGCGATCGTGTTTGGCGCCGTCGGCACTGCCGGCCAGCGTTGCACCAGCACGCGGCGCGTGTTCGCTCACCAGGCGATCGCGGCGCAACTGGAACAGCGCCTGATCCACGCTTACCAGCAGGTGCGCATCGGTGATCCGCTCGAGGGCGAGACGCTCATGGGCCCGCTGATCGATGCGCAGGCCGTCGAGGGTTACCAGGCCGCCATCACCATCGCACGCAACGCCGGCGGCGAGCTGCTCTACGGCGGCAACACCTTGAAGCGTCCCGGCAACTTCGTGGAGCCTGCGATCATTCGCGCCCGCAACGACTGGCCGATCGTGCAGACCGAGACCTTCGCACCCATTCTGTACGTGATCCCGGTCGCGTCGCTCGATGAGGCGATCGCCGCGCAGAACGCTGCCGCCCACGGCCTGTCCTCGGCCCTGTTCACCGATCGACTGCAGAACGCGGAGGCGTTTCTGTCGGCCGCCGGCAGCGACTGCGGCATCGCCAATATCAATCTCGGCACTTCGGGTGCGGAAATCGGCGGCGCTTTTGGCGGCGAAAAGGATACCGGCGGCGGCCGCGAGTCCGGCTCGGATGCCTGGAAGGCGTACATGCGCCGGCAGACCAACACCGTGAACTGGAGCGGTGACCTGCCGCTGGCGCAGGGGATCGAATTCAAGGTCTCCCCATAGCGCAGTGCGTTCACGGGGCGGGCATTGATCAGCGTCCCGGCAACCGTAACGAGAAGCGCGCCCCACCCAGCGGCGACGTGTCGATCGAGAGCTGCCCGCCGTACAGGTCCACGGTGTCGTGCACCATCGCCAGACCGAGCCCATGGCCCGGCACCTTCTCATCCGCACGCACGCCGCGCTCGAGCACGCGCGCACGGTTGTCCGCGGAAATACCGGGTCCGTCGTCCTCCACGACGAGGAACAGGCGCTCGCGCGCACCGGCGCTCTCGTCGCTGCCCGCCGTGAGGCGCACCCGGCTGCGGCACCACTTGCAGGCGTTGTCGAGCAGATTTCCCAACAGCTCCGTGAGGTCGCCGCGGTCACCCATGAACTGCGTTGCCGGCGCGATCGCCAGCTCGAGCGCCAGATCCTTGTCCGCGTACACCCTCAGCAGCGTGCCGCGCAGCTCGGCCGCCACTTGCGCCACCTCCACCGGGGCCTGCCCGAGCAGTGCGCCGCCGGAAGCGGCGGCACGTTTCAGCTGGTGCTCGATGATGCCGGACATGCGGTCGATCTCCGCTCCCACTGTGCCGGCCTCACCTTGCGCGGACAGACTCGAGCGCATGACGGCGAGCGGTGTCTTCAGACTGTGCGCCAGATTGCCGAGCGTGTCGCGGTAGCGGCTGACGCGCTTGCGCTCCCCGACCAGCAGCGCGTTGAGGTTGGTCGCGACACCGGACAGCTCGCGCGGGTACCCTGCCCCAAGGGTCTCGCAGCGCCCCTCCTCCACTTCGTGAATCTCCCGCTCCATGCGCCGCACCGGGCCGAGTACCCAGTGCAGCAGCGCCGCAAGGGTGACGAGCAGCACCAGCATCAGACCGATGAACCACCCGATCAGCTCCCGGCGAAAGCGCCACAGCTGCTCCTCATAGGGGCTGAGGCTGACCGCAACGCTGAAGGTGAGCGTCCGCGCGCCCTTGGGGTCGTCCGCGAACTGGATCGCACGGCTCTCGATCGCCACACGGTCGTGACCGAAACTTGCGTACGCGAGTTTGCTGCGCTCTCCGGGCACGAGCAGCGCGCCGAAATCGCTGCTCAGGCCCGCGGTCGAGGGCGAACGCCACAGGTGATGCTGCGAACGGATCTGCGCATACACCCCTGAGCGGGGCGTCGCCAGTCGTGGATCGAGCGCATGCGGGGCCGGGGCATAACCGCCGTTAGCCTGCGGCTCAGCCGCCGCAATCAGCGACACCATCTGCGAGTCGAGCAGTTCCTGCAGCGAGCGCTCCGACAGCGCCCGAAAGCCGGTGTCCAGCACCACCATCATCACGCCGGAGAACAGCGCCAGCGGCACAGAGACCGAAACCAGCAGCCGCCGACTGAGCGAGTGCACGGCCTATGAGGTGGTGTCGCGCGGCAGCGCGAAGCGATAGCCCCGGCCGCGCAGCGTCTCGATGGGACGCAACTCATCGTGTGGATCGAGCTTGCGTCGCAGGCGCCCGACCAGGACCTCGATGACGTTGCTGTCGCGCTCGAAGTCCTGATCGTACAGGCGCTCGGTCAATTCGGTCTTGGAGATCACATCCCCGGCGCGCAGCATGAGGTGCTCGAGGATGCGGTACTCGAAGGTGGTCAGCTCCACGGCGACACCGCTGACTTGCACGGTCTGCGCGCGCGTGTCCAGTACGATCGCTCCGCACTGCAGCTGCGGGCTGGCCCAGCCGCCCGCCCGCCGCAGCAGCGCCTGCAGGCGCGCCAGCACTTCCTCGAAGTGAAAGGGCTTGGCGACGTAGTCATCCGCGCCCGCCTGCAGCCCCTCGACCTTGTCCTGCCAGTTGTCGCGCGCGGTGAGGATCAGGATCGGGTACGTCTTGCGCGCCGCGCGCAGCCGGCGGATCACTTCCAGGCCGGGAAGGTTCGGCAGCCCGAGGTCGACGATGGCGACGTCCAGGGGATATTCCAGCCCGGCAAACAGACCCTCGTTCCCATCGCTCGCCACATCCACCGTGAAGCCTGCTTCGCCGAGCCGCGCCTTGAGCGAATCGCGCAACGCCGCTTCGTCTTCGACCACCAGTACGCGCATTACTGCACCGAGCCGTCCGCCGCATCCACGCGCACCGTCCAGACCTGGCCCGAATCGTTGAGGAGTCTCAATACATAGACGGTGCGGCCGTTGTCCTTCTGCGTCTCGGCTTTCACCACGCGGGCATGAAAGCGCTGTTCAACCATCTTGACGGCCTGGTCCATCGAAATCGCAGCGCTCGCCACCACCATGCGGCCGCTCGGTTCCGCAGCCGCGGCAGGTGCCGCGGCTGCGCTCGCGCCCATCACGGGCAGCCATAAGATAAGGAGAGCTCGCGACGCGTTCATGGTGCGGGCAAGCGTAGCGCATTCGCGTGTTGAGCCGCGACTTTCACCCAGGCACGTGCAGGTTCAGGCGCGGTTCAGTTTTGCTTCGCGCCACAAGGCATCCCACTCGGCCGCTGACAGCTGCTCGAGGTCCAGGCCGCGTGCGCGCGCGAGTGACTCCATGGCGGCAAAGCGCCGCTCGAACTTGGCATTCGCCGCGCGCAACGCCTCCTCGGCGTCGAGCTTCAGGTGCCGGCTCCAGTTCACGATGGAGAACAGCAGATCCCCGAGCTCATCGGCCACCGCGCCTGCATCGGTGGCGGCGGCGAGCGCGATTTCCATCTCGTGCAGTTCCTCCAGCACCTTGGCGCGTACCTGTTGCGCATCCGGCCAGTCAAAACCCACACGCGCCGCCCGGCGGCCCAGCTTCGCCGCGCGGGTAAGCGCCGGCAGCGCCTTGGGGATGCCGGCCAACACACCGCCCTCGGCGCCCGAGCCGCGCAGGGCCGCCTCGGCCCGCTCCTGCGCCTTCTGTTCCTCCCACACGCGCACCAGTTCCTCGGGCGCGGGCGAGGTGCCCGCGAACACGTGCGGATGGCGGCGCACGAGCTTGTCGTGAATCGCGGTGGCGACCGCGGCGAAGTCGAACCAGCCGCGCTCCTCGGCCATGCGCGCGTGAAACACCACCTGAAACAACAGATCACCGAGCTCATCGCGCAGCTGTTCACGGTCCGCGCGCTCGATGGCGTCGGCGACTTCGTAGGCCTCCTCGATGGTGTAAGGGGCGATGCTGCTGAAAGTCTGTTCGCGATCCCAGGGGCAGCCGTGCTGCGGATTGCGCAGGCGCGCCATCAGCGCGAGCAGCGCGCTGAGCGAGCGTTCGGCATTACTCATCGGCACGAGGCGCCACACACAGCCGATAGAGAGTGAGGAGCATCCCGGCGGTGGCGCCCCAGATCTTGCGCTCGCCAAAGGGGATGTCGCAAAACTCCATCTCCTCGCCCGTGAAAGCGGAGCGGCGGCGGTTGCGCTGGTGATTGGCGGGATCAAACAGATAACTGAGCGGCACCTCGAAGGTGTCCTGAACCTCCTGGGCGTCCAGCAGCAGCTCGAAGCCCGGCTGCACGAAGGCCACCACCGGCGTGACGCGAAAGCCGGTGATCACGAGGTGGTCCGGCAGGTAACCGATCACCGACACGAAACGCTCATCGAGACCGATCTCCTCACGCGCTTCGCGCAGTGCGGCCGCCAGCGGGCTGTCGTCACCGCTCTCGATGCGCCCGCCCGGAAAACTGGTTTGCCCCGCGTGATTGCGCAGCTGGGTCGCGCGTTGCGTGAAAAGCACGGTGAGCTCGCGCCGCTCGACCAGCGGCATGAGTACCGCGGCTGGGATCGGGTCCTGCGGGAAGAATCGCCGCAGCGACTGATCCATGGGCTCCCACGGGCCCGGTACCAGCCATTCCGACACCTCGTGTCGCGGCCTGGAGCCGGCGAGTCGCGCGCGGATGATGTGCGCCCAGTCGCGCTGCGCTGCGGTACCTGCCGAAGTGCCGATAAGCTCAGCCCCCGCCGCTGCTGCCGCCCTTGATGCCGCCGCTGGTGAGCTCGGCCGGATCCAGGAGCCGCGCCAATTGCTCGCGCGGTAAATCGGTCAGCTGCTCCGCGACCTCGCGGATCGGCCGTCCTTCCGCGTACGCCTTCTTGGCGATGGCCGCGCCTTTTTCGTACCCGATCACCGGATTCAGCGCCGTCACCAGGATGGGGTTGCGCTCGAGCGCCTCGGCGAGCCGCGCCCCGTTCACCTTGAAACCCGCGATGGCGCTGTCGGCCAGCACCCGCGCCACATTCGCCAGCAGCTGGATGCTCTGCAGCAGGTTGTGCGCGATCACCGGCAGCATGACGTTCAGCTGGAAGTTACCCGACTGCCCCGCGACCGTGATGCTGGTATCGTTGCCGATCACCTGCGCGGCCACCATGGTGGTGGCCTCCGGGATTACCGGATTGACCTTGCCGGGCATGATGCTGCTGCCCGGCTGCAGCGCCGGCAGCGCAATCTCGCCCAGACCCGCGAGCGGTCCGCTGTTCATCCAGCGCAGGTCATTGGCGATCTTCATGAGGCTCACGGCAATCACCTTCAACTGTCCGGACAGCTCCACCGCCGTATCCTGTGCCGACAGCGCTTCGAAGTAGTTGCGCGCCGGCGCGAACGCGACCCCGGTGAGCGCGGCGAGTTCCTCGCAGAATCGCCTGCCAAACTCCGGATGCGCGTTGATGCCGGTGCCGACGGCCGTGCCTCCCTGCGCCAGCGCGAGCAGGCGCGGTTCCACGGACTTGAGGCGTGCCAGTCCATTCTCGATCTGGGTGCGCCAGCCCGACAACTCCTGTGCGAGCGTCACCGGCATCGCGTCCATCAGGTGCGTGCGGCCGGTCTTGACGATACCTGCCAGTTCGCGCTCCTTGGCGCGCAGCACCTCGGCCAGGTGCTCGAGCGACGGCGTGAGTTCGCGGCGCACGGTGAGCGCGGCGCTCACATGGATGGCGGTCGGAATCGCATCGTTACTGCTCTGGCACATGTTGACGTGATCATTGGGATGCACCGTGCTGCCGAGCCGCTGGCTCGCCAGCGCCGCCACGACTTCGTTGGCATTCATGTTGCTGCTGGTGCCGGAGCCGGTCTGAAACACATCGATCGGAAACTGCGCATCGTGCCTGCCCGCCGCGACCTCCGCCGCCGCCGCCTCCACCGCCTGCGCCACCTTAGGGTCGAGCAGCCTCAGGGTCTTGTTGGCGCGTGCCGCCGCCTGTTTCACCAGCCCGAGTGCGCCGATGAAAGGCCCGGGCATGGCGAGGCCGCTGATCGGGAAGTTCTGCACGGCGCGCTGGGTCTGCGCGCCCCACAGCGCGTCCGCTGGTACCTTGATCTCGCCCATGCTGTCGTGCTCCACCCGGAATGAAGTCGTCATGCCTGTACTCCGCTGCAGTCCCGACCGCATGCGTTATCATGTAAATCCTAGCACTTCGAGGCGCTCTGTAACGCATGTCCGCGAGCTCCAGCGAGCAACTGTCAGCGCTCGATGCGCTATCGCCGGTTGACGGGCGCTACCGCGCCGCGACCGCGCCGCTGCGCGCGCTGCTCTCGGAGGGCGCACTGATCCGCGAGCGCATACGCGTCGAGGCGCAATGGCTGCTGCATCTGTCGGCGGCCGTGCCACAGCTCCCCGGCGCACAGTTCACCCCCGCGGTGCGCGAGCGAGCTCGCCAGCTGGCCTCCGGGCCCGAGGCTAGCGCGGCGGCGGCCGTCAAGGCGATCGAGGCGCGCATCAATCACGATGTCAAGGCCGTTGAGTACTACGTGCGGGAGCAGCTGGCCGCGGCCGGGGCTGCGGATGAGACGCTCGAGCTGGTGCACTTCGGCTGTACCTCGGAAGACATCAACAACCTCAGTTACGCACGGTTGCTGCGGGCGGCCCGTGAGACGCTGCTCGGCACGATCAATGAGCGCACCGTGGAACTGACGGAGCTGGCGCATCGCTACGCCGACACCGCCATGCCGGCGCGCACGCACGGGCAACCGGCAAGCCCCACTACTCTCGGCAAGGAGCTCGCCAACTTCGCCGCGCGCCTGCGGCGCGCGCAACGCCGCTGGGCGGCGGTGAGCATTCTCGGCAAATGGAATGGCGCCGTCGGCAACTTCAACGCCCACACCGTGGCGCTGCCAACGGTGGACTGGCCGGCCGTTTCGCAGGCGTTCGTCGCCTCGCTGTCGCTCGAGTACAACCCCTGGACGACCCAGATCGAGCCGCACGACTGGATCGCGGAATACTGCGATGGCCTTGCGGGCGCGAACGTGGTGCTCATCGATCTGAGCCGCGACTTGTGGGGATACATCTCGCTCGGCTATTTGCGCCAGCGCGCCGCAGCTGCCGAGGTCGGTTCATCGACCATGCCCCACAAAGTGAACCCGATCGACTTCGAGAACGCGGAAGGCAACTGTGGCGTGGCCAATGCGCTGCTGCGGCACTTCGCCGACAAGCTCCCGGTGTCGCGCTGGCAGCGCGATCTGAGTGACTCGACCGTGCTGCGCAACCTCGGCGTGGCGCTCGGGCATACCCTGATCGCCTGGAGCGCGCTCGGGCGCGGCCTGACCAAAATCGAGGCCGATGGTGAGCGCATGGCGGCCGATTTCGCCGCTGCATGGGAAGTGCTGGGGGAAGCCGTGCAGACGGTGCTGCGCGCCGCGGGTGTGCCGGGCGGCTACGAGCGCTTGAAGGAGTTCACGCGCGGCCGTGCGATCGACGCCGCCACCTTCGCCGCCTTCATCGACAGTCTGCCGCTCGCGCCTGCCGAGAAGGCTCGCCTGCGGGCCCTGACGCCTGCCGATTACACCGGCCTCGCATCGCAGTTGGCGCGCCGCATCTGAGGGTCGCGGGCCGCTTCGGACCGAGCCCCCACCTGTCGGCATCTCACGACATCCGGGCTCCAAAATGCGACCTACGCCGCGCTTTTGACTTACTGCAGGAGGTTGTCGCCGCCAAACCGTGACCGATTCGACAATGAAAGCTGCGAGGCCGTCACTAAGATCCCCCTCAGCCTGCCACCCGTGCAGGCCAAGGCGGGGTGCCACTCGTGGCAATAACCGGGGAACTTGACCTGAACAACGCTCTGGCGCAGCTCGCAAACGCGCGCTACGCGCCGGAATCGACCAGCCCAGGCGGCAACGCCAGCGCCGCGCGCCAGGGCGCGGAGACGCTGACGGTGCTGACTTCACTCGCCGAGGTTCGCGCCGCGGTCAATGAGATCGCGGCCACCGCGCAGCGCCTGATCTCGATCTATACGCCCGATCTCGAGCCCGACCTGTACGATCAGACCGCTTTCCTCGAGATCATCAAGCACTTCGTTCTGACGCGCAGCTTCTCCAAGGTCCGGGTGCTGCTGGCCGAGCCGACGCGCGTCATGCGCGACAGCAACCGCTTCGTGGCCATGGGGCGGCGGCTATCCAGTTGCATCGACATCCGCTACCTTGCCGCACAGGCGCCTGAGCGCGCCTCCGCGTATCTCATCGCCGACGACCGCGCGATCGTTTACCGCATGCGCGCCGACAGCTGGGACGGCGTCGCCGACATCAACAATCCGACGGCCGCCCGCTTGTACCTGCAGGAATTCGATCAGGTGTGGAACGCCAGCGCGGTCGAGCACGGCTTGGTGCGCGCCGCACGCCGCAGCTGAACCGCGGTTTCCGACCGTCGCGCCGCCGACGGCTATAATCCCTTCATGCCCCGAACGCTTGACGTAACCGTCGCGGCCGTCACGGAGACGGCCGGCCGTTTCCTGGTCGTGGAAGAGCGCATCAACCACCGGCTGGTTTTCAATCAGCCGGCCGGGCACGTCGAGCGCGATGAGACACTGTTTGCGGCCGTGGTACGCGAGGTGCGCGAGGAAACCGCGTGGCGCTTTGAACCGAACGCGCTGCTGGGTGTGTACCGCTGGAGTAACCCCGTCAACGGGCGCTGCACCCTGCGTTTTGCCTTCACCGGGGCGGTCGCGGATCATGACGCCGCACAAAAACTCGATCGCGGCATCGTGCGCACGCATTGGCTGTCGCGCCTCGAGCTCGAGCAGCGGGAAGCTCAGCTGCGCAGTCCCCTGGTACTGCGCTGCGTGCGCGACTACCTGGCAGGCCAGCGTCTGGCGCTGCAACTGGTTGCCGGCCTCGACCTGCGCAGCGCCGGCGCCGCCGGCGTCGACGCGGTCAGCCTGTGATCATCGTCGGGCTTTCGGGCGGCGTCGACTCCGCGGTCGCAGCGCTCCTCTTGAAGGATGCAGGCTGGGATGTGCAGGGGCTGTTCATGAGCAATTGGGAGGAGGACGATGACGGGTACTGCACCAGCGCCCAGGACTTCCAGGACGCGCGCGCGGTCGCGGCCGAGCTCGGCATTGCGCTGCATCGCGCCAGCTTCGCGGCTGAGTATCGTGAGCGGGTGTTCCGGCATTTTCTGCGCGAGCACCGCGCCGGCCGCACGCCCAATCCCGACGTGCTGTGCAACCGCGAGATCAAGTTCGGCGTAGCGCTCGCCTGGGCACGCCGCCTAGGCGCGTCGCATTTTGCGACCGGGCACTACGCACGCCTGCGGCCGGGTCCCGAGGTCGCTGGGCTCTACAAGGCGCGTGACACCGCCAAGGACCAAAGCTATTTCCTGCACGCCGTGGCAGCGCAGGAGCTGGCGCGAACGCTGATGCCGCTGGGCGAGCTCGAAAAGAACGCGGTACGCGAGCGCGCGCGCCGCGCCGGGCTCCCGGTATTCGACAAGCCCGACAGTACCGGCATCTGCTTCATTGGCGAGCGCCCGTTTCGTGAGTTTCTGGCGCGCTTCGTGGCGAGGACCCCCGGGCCCATCGAATCGCCCGCCGGCGAGCGCCTCGGGACCCATGGGGGTCTCGCTTTTTATACGCTCGGTCAGCGCGAGGGTCTGGGCATCGGCGGACGGCAGGGCCACCCGCAGCAGGCATGGTATGTGGCCGCGAAAGATGGCGCCCGCAACACGCTCATCGTCGTGCAGGGACACGATCATCCGCTGCTGTCGAGCGACGCCCTCATCACCGGAGCCTGGCATTGGCTCGCGCCGCCGCGCCGCGAAGCATTCCGCTGCAGCGTAAAAGTGCGCTACCGCCAGGCCGATCAGCCGGCGGTGCTCGAACCGCGAGCCGACGGCACTGCGCGCGTGCTGTTCGAGCAGCCGCAGCGCGCCGTCACGCCCGGTCAGTACGCAGTCGCCTACGAGGGTGAGCGCTGCCTCGGCGGCGCTGTCATCGAAACCATCGTGCCGGCGGCGAGGGAATCCGCCGCTGCCTGAAGGCGCCCAGGGGCAGCCAGGGTGCGCTGCGCCCGATATACTTATCTGTTCACAGCGGAGACAGGCATGACGAACAGCTTCCGGGCGCGCTCGACGCTCAATGTCGCCGATCGCTCGTACGAGATCTGGAGCCTCGCGGCGCTGCCGCAGGACAAGCTCGTACGACTGCCCTACGCGCTGAAAATTCTGCTCGAGAATCTGCTGCGCTGCGAGGACGGCGTGAACGTGACGCGCGCCGACGTCGAGGCGCTGCTCGAGTGGGACCCGCAAGCAACGCCTTCCCACGAGATCGCCTTCACTCCCGCGCGCGTTATCCTGCAGGATTTCACCGGCGTGCCGTGTGTGGTGGACCTCGCAGCCATGCGCGATGCCATCGTGCGCCTGGGCGGTAACGCCGAGCGTGTCAACCCCCTGAACCCAGCGGAGCTGGTCATCGACCATTCGGTGCAAGTCGACGAGTACGGCACCTCCGGCGCGCTCGCTGCCAATACCGCCATCGAATTCTCGCGCAACCGCGAGCGTTACTCGTTCCTGCGCTGGGGACAGACCGCGTTCCGCAACTTCTCCGTCGTGCCGCCCAACACCGGCATCGTTCACCAGGTCAATCTCGAGTATCTCGGCCGCGTGATTTTCGACACCGAAGGCGGCGGCATACGCCGCGCCTACCCTGACACACTCGTGGGCACCGATTCTCACACCACCATGATCAACGGCCTGGGTGTGCTGGGCTGGGGCGTGGGCGGCATCGAAGCTGAAGCCGCCATGCTGGGGCAGCCGGTAACCATGCTGATCCCCCAGGTGATCGGCTTTCGTCTCGAAGGGCGCCTGCAACCCGGGGCGACGGCCACGGACCTGGTGCTGACCGTGACCGAGATACTGCGCAAGAAGGGCGTGGTCGACAAATTCGTCGAGTTCTTCGGCGATGGCCTCGCCAACCTGCCGCTCGCCGACCGGGCCACCATCGCCAACATGGCGCCGGAATATGGCAGCACCTGCGGGATTTTTCCGATCGATGCCGAGACCGTGCGCTACCTCGAGTTGTCCGGCCGCCCGCGCGAGCGCCTCGAGCTGGTGAGCGCGTATGCCAAGGCGCAGGGCATCTGGCGCAACCAGGGCGCCCGAGCCGCCCGCTATACGGACGAACTTGAGCTCGATCTGGGCAAGGTGGAACCGAGTCTCGCCGGGCCGCGCCGTCCGCAGGATCGCGTGCCCCTGAAGACGGCCAAGACGGTCTACCAAGTCAACGCCAAGAAGGCCGCCGCTGAGCGCAGCGCGCGCAATCCTGCCGCCCGAGGCGTGGCGCCCCTCACCCTCAACGGACAGCGCTTCGAACTCACCGACGGCGCGGTGCTCATCGCCGCGATCACCAGCTGCACCAACACCTCCAATCCGTCCGTCATGCTGGGCGCGGGGTTGCTGGCGCGCAAGGCTCGCGAACGCGGTCTCAGGGTCCCGCCTTGGGTTAAGACCAGCCTCGCCCCCGGCTCACGCGTCGTGACCGATTACTTCACCAAGGCCGGCGTGCTCCCTGACCTCGCAGCTCTGGGCTTCGATCTCGTCGGCTACGGCTGTACTACCTGTATCGGTAATTCAGGCCCGCTGAAGCCGGAGATCTCCGCGGCCGTCAAGGCGGGGGATCTGACGGCTTGCGCGGTGCTGTCCGGTAATCGCAACTTCGAGGGCCGTGTGCACCCGGAGGTGCGCATGAACTTCCTCGCCTCCCCGCCGCTGGTGGTGGCGTATGCGCTCGCCGGCACGCTCGACCTGGATCTCACGACCGAGCCGCTCGGCACCGGCACCGACGGCAAGCCGGTGCACCTTGCGGACATCTGGCCGAGCGATGCGGAAGTGCAGGAGCTGCTGCTGCGTTCCATCACCTCGCAGATGTTCCGTGACAGTTACGCCAGCGTGTTCAAGGGCGATGACAACTGGGCGAATATCAAAGTGCCCGCAGGCCAGCTCTACGCCTGGGATTCGAGCTCGACCTACGTGAAGAGCCCGCCCTACTTCGACGGCATGAGCATGACGCCGCCTGCCCTGCGGGACGTGCGTGGCGCGCGCGCGCTCGCCATGCTCGGCGACTCGGTCACGACCGACCACATCTCCCCCGCCGGCAACATTTCCCGAAGCAGCCCGGCAGCGCGTTATCTCATCGAACAGGGCGTCGAACCGAAGGACTTCAACTCCTACGGCGCGCGCCGCGGCAATCACGAGGTCATGATGCGCGGCACGTTTGCCAACATCCGGCTGCGCAATCTGCTGGTTCCGGGAGTTGAGGGCGGCGTGAGCGTGCACCTGCCCGATGGCGAACAGGCCTCCATCTACGATGTTGCCATGCGCTACCAAAAGGAAGGCACGCCGCTGGTGGTGCTCGCCGGTCGCGAATACGGCACCGGTTCCTCGCGCGACTGGGCGGCGAAGGGCACGCTGCTGCTTGGTGTGAAGGCGGTCATCGCCGAGAGCTTCGAGCGCATTCACCGATCGAATCTCATCGGTATGGGCGTCGCCCCGTTGCAGTTCCTGCCCGGACAGAGTGTCAGCACGCTTGGCCTGACGGGGCGCGAGCTGTTCGACATCGCGGGTCTAAGCCGCGGCGATGCGCTCGAGGTCACGGTCAGCGCTACCCCGCAGCAGGGCAAGGCAGTGCAATTTACCGCCCGGCTGCGCATCGATACCCCGAAGGAGCGCGAGTACTACCGGCACGGCGGGATCCTGCAGTACGTCCTGCGCCAGCTGGCCTCGGCAGGCAGCCCCGCCTGACCGATGCCGG
Organism: Steroidobacteraceae bacterium; assembly: GCA_036401635.1. Classification (GTDB taxonomy): domain Bacteria; phylum Pseudomonadota; class Gammaproteobacteria; order Steroidobacterales; family Steroidobacteraceae; genus 13-2-20CM-66-19. The sequence goes on along the minus strand of DASWUP010000102.1, from coordinate 5,889 downwards.
CGCGACCGGCGGCTTGCCGGAGGACACACACGGCGCGCCCGCTCGAGTGCTGGCGCTGTTCGATCTCGATGGCACGATTACCCGCCGTGACACACTGCTGCCGTACGTGGCGGGTTTCCTGCTGCGCCACCCGGCGCGCCTCGTCCGGCTGCCGCGGGTGCTGCCGGCGCTCGCGCGTTTCTTACTGCGCCGCGCCGATCGCGGCGAGCTCAAATCCGCGCTCCTGCAGGCGACACTGGGCGGCTGCAGCCGCGCCGCGGTGCAGGCGTGGACCGCGCAGTTCGTATCAAGACTCCTCAGGCGCGCACTGCTCGGTGATGCGCTCGCGACGCTCGCCCGACACCGCCGCCAGGGCGACCCGCTGGCGCTGCTGAGCGCCAGCCCCGATCTGTATGTTCCGGCCATCGGGGAGGCGCTCGGGTTCGGGGAAATCTTCTGCACGGGAGTAGCATGGGACGGGGATCGTCTGGTGGGCAGGCTCACGACCCCGAACCGTCGCGGCGCGGAAAAAGTCCGTTGTCTTGCGGCGCTGCGCGCGCGCCATCCGCACCTGCTGGTGACAGCGTACGGCAACAGCGCCGCTGACCTGGAGCACCTGCGCGTCGCCGAGCGGGGCGTTCTGGTAAATGGTTCGCGGCGCGCGCGCCGCGCCGCCGCCCGCGCCGGTGTCGATTGCCGCGTGTGGCGTTGAGGTGCCGGCGAGCGCCTGCCGAGGCGACCGTGTGACCTTTTGGCGCCCCCGCCGGTCTACTGCTCATTGGAGGTTTCTATGCTTACGCGCGTGCCGCGCATCGCCCCATCGGAGATCACCTCGCCGGAGATTTATTTCAACCGGCGCACGCTCCTGGCCGGTGCGCTGGCGAGCGCTGCCAGCGCCTGGCTGCCGGCCGGTGAAACTCCGCAAGCAGCGGCGCTCAGTTACGCCCGCAATCCGCGCTATTCCGTCAGCGAGCAACCCAACAAGCTCGAGGAAATCGCCGGCTACAACAACTTCTACGAATTCGGGTCCGACAAGGAATCCCCCAGCCGAAATGCCGGCACGCTCAGAACCCGACCCTGGAGCGTGACGGTGCAGGGCGAGGCGGAGGTGCCGGGTACCTTCGACCTCGAGGACCTGCTGAAGGGGCAGACGCTGGAGGAGCGCGTCTATCGATTCCGCTGCGTCGAGGCGTGGTCGCTGGTGGTACCGTGGATCGGCTTTCCCTTGAGCAAGCTGCTGGAGCGCTTCAAACCCACCTCCAACGCGAAGTACGTCCAGTTCACGACGCTGTACGATCCGCGCCAGATGCCGGGCCAGCGCTCCTCGGTGCTCAACTGGCCGTACGTCGAGGGACTGCGCATCGACGAGGCGATGCATCCGCTCGCCCTCATGGTGGTCGGACTCTACGGCAGGATTCTGCCCAACCAGGACGGCGCGCCGCTGCGGCTCATCGTACCCTGGAAGTATGGTTTCAAGAGCATCAAGTCGATCGTGAAAATCGGCTTCAGCGCGCACCAGCCGAGCACCGCGTGGAACGTCGCCGCTCCGCAGGAGTACGGGTTCTACGCCAACGTCAACCCGCAGGTCGATCATCCGCGCTGGAGTCAGGCCACTGAGCGGCGCATCGGCGCGCCGTTCCTGGCTGCACGGCGGCCGACGCTGCCCTTCAATGGCTACGCCGCGGAGGTCGCGAGCCTTTATCAGGGCATGGATCTGCGGCGCAACTTTTGAACCTCACGCAGCGCTACCGCTACGTCTACAAGCCGCTCGTGTTCGTGGCGGGCCTGCTGCCGCTCGCCTGGCTGATATGCGGCGCGCTGCAGCTGTTCGGCGCCAGCCTCGGTGCCGACCCGGTGAAGAAGCTCGAGCACGAATGCGGCAAGACCGCGCTCAACTTCCTGCTGCTGACGCTCACCGTGACCCCGCTCAGGAACCTCACCGGCCTGTCGCAGCTGCTGCGGCTGCGGCGCATGCTCGGACTGTTTGCCTTCTTCTATGCCGTCGTGCACTTCACCGTGTACCTGGTGCTCGACCTGGAGCTGAATTTCCGCATGGTGGGAGCCGACATCGTCAAGCGCCCCTACATCACCATCGGCTTCACGGCGCTGCTGCTGCTGATGCCCCTGGCGCTCACCTCCACCAACGGCATGATGCGCCGCCTGGGCCGGCGCTGGCAGAGCCTGCACCGCCTGGTCTACGTGATCGCAGCTCTGGCGGTATGGCATTTCTACTGGCAGGTGAAACGCGACGTGCGCGAGCCGCTCATCTATATCGGGATCCTCGCACTGCTGTTGGCGTACCGCCTGCTGCGCTGGCGCGCCCGCAGTGCGCCGGCGCCGGTGGCTGCTACATCGAGGTCCGGATCTGCCACAGCTCCGGAAAGAACTTGAGCTCCAGCGCCTTGGCGAGATAGGAAACGCCGCCGGTGCCGCCGGTGCCGGGCTTGTAGCCGATGATGCGCTCCACGGTTTTCAGGTGATGGCAGCGCCACAGCTGAAAGTTGTGGTCGAGGTCGACCAGCCGTTCGGCGAGTTCGTACAGGTCCCAGCCGGTTTCGGCGTTGTGGTACACGCCGAGCCAGGCGCCGGCCACCTGTTTGCTGGCCTGGTAGGGCTCGCTGAAATCTCGCGACAGGTAGTCTTCCGGAATCCCGTAACCCCGTCGGCTCAGCAGCCGCAGCACCTCGTCGTACAGCGACGGTGACGCCAGCGCGCGTTTTAGCGTCTCGTACGCGAGCGCGTCGCGTTGGTGCACGACGATCATCTCGGCGTTCTTGTTACCGAACAGGAACTCGAGCATGCGGTACTGAAAGGACTGGAAGCCCGAGGAACGCCCCAGCGCGTTGCGAAACGCCGAGTACTCGAACGGCGTCATGGTCGACAGCACGTCCCACACCGAGATCAGCTGCGTCTGGGTGCGCGAGATACGCGCCAGCATCTTGAGCGCCGGATCGAGGTCATCGCGTCGCACGCACTCCAGTGCCGCGCTCAGCTCGTGCAGCATCAGGCGCATCCACAGCTCCGACACCTGGTGCACGATGATGAACAGCATCTCGTTGTGTTCGCCCGACAGCGGCTTTTGCGCTGCGAGCAGCCGGTCGAGCTGCAGGTATTCGCCGTAGGACAGCGAGGACCCAAGGTCCCAGTGCACCGCTTCGTCGGCGAGCTCCACGCGCTCGGATTTGTCGTATTGACGGGTGGTCATGGTGAGCGATGGTACACGTCGCCTGCCGCGCGGCAACTTCGCAGCGCAAAGGCTTAACGCCCGCACGAGGAAATCCGCTACGATCGCGCGCCAGCCCTTGAGCAACTGCGCAGCGAGTGCCGTGAGCGCCGCCATCCTCGAAGTCCGCGAGCTCGTCAAGCAGTATCCGGCCACCACCGCGGTGGCCGGCGTGTCGTTCAGCGTGCCGGAAGGGGTGTGCTTCGGTCTGCTGGGCCCCAACGGCGCCGGCAAGACCACCACCATCGAGATCATGGAGGGCATTCTGCCGCCCACCGCCGGTGAGGTGCGTTACCGCGGCGAGCCGTTGGGCACGCGCGCTCGCGAAGAGGCGGGCATTCTCTTCCAGAAGACCGCGCTGCAGGACTTTCTCACCGTGCGCCAGAGCATCGCACTATTCCGCGGACTGTACGCCTCGGGGCTCGACGTCGATGAGGTGATCCGCCTGTGCGCCCTCGAGAAACTTGCCGGCCGCGATGCCCGCAAGCTCTCCGGCGGCCAGCACCAGCGGCTGCTGCTCGCGATCGCGCTGGTCAATGACCCCACGGTGCTGTACCTGGACGAACCCACCACCGGACTCGATCCGCAGGCGCGCCGCAACTTCTGGGAGCTGGTGCAGTCGATCAAGGCGCGGCGCAAGACCATCATCCTGACGACTCACTACATGGAGGAGGCGGAGCTGTTGTGCGATGAGATCGTCATCATGGACCGCGGGCGCATCATCGCGCAGGGCCCGCCGCGGCGCCTGCTGCACGAGCACTTCGCGGAGGTGCTGCTGGAGCTGCCGCGCCAGGAGTTTCCGGAGCGAGCGCGACAACTGCCGCTCAACATCATCGACGCGAGCGATCGCGTGGAGATCACCACCCACGACCTGGAAGCCACGCTGCGCATGCTGCTCGGGGCGCAGGTGCCGCTCACCCACCTGCGCATCCGGCCGCCCAATCTCGAGGATCTGTTCCTCGAGCTCACGGGCACGGAGCTGCGCCCATGATCAAACGGCTGTTGTCGGTGCTGCACGCACGCAACCTCGAATTCCTGCGCGACCGCGGCACGCTGATGTTCACGCTGCTGCTGCCGATCATGCTGGTGATCGGCATGGGATTCGTGTTTGGCGGCCCCGAGCGCCCACTGTTCAAGGTCGGCGTGCTTGCCGGGCACCTCGAGCGCCAGGCGCACCCGTTCCTGCGCGAGCGCTACGTCGAGTTCATCGCGCTTCCCGATGAAGCTGCGGCGCTGCGCAAGCTGACGCACCAGCAGATCGACCTGCTGCTCGATCCGCACCCTCCGGCGCGCTACTGGGTGAATACCGATTCGCCCAAAGGCTATGTCGTCGAGAAGCTGCTGCTGGCCGCCGAGCCCGCGGCGCGCCGCCAGCCGGTGACCGGCACCGCGCTCCGCTATGTCGACTGGCTGTTCCCGGGGATTCTCGGCATGAACATGATGTTCAATTGTCTGTTCGGCGTCGGCTATGTCGTGGTGCGCTATCGCAAGAGCGGCTTCCTGAAGCGCCTGCACGCGACACCGCTCAGCGCTTTCGAGTTCCTGAGCGCACAGGTGCTGTCGCGCCTGGGGCTCATCCTGTGCATCACGGCCATTCTGTACTTCGGCATCGGCGCCAGCATTGGTTTTCACAACGTCGGCAGTATGACGTTGCTCGCGCTGGTGGGGATCGTCGGCGCCCTGTCGATGATCGCCCTGGGGCTGACGATTGCGGCGCGCTTTTCCAGCGAGGAGCTCGTCGGGGGACTGCTCAACGTGCTCACCTGGCCGATGATGCTGTTGTCGGGGATCTGGTTTTCGCTCGAAGGATCCCCGCGCTGGGTGCAATGGGTGGCGCATGTCTTCCCCCTGACTCACATGCTCGACGGCGCGCGCGCGGTGATGCTCGATGGCGCAGGTTTGCCGCAGATCGCCCCGAATCTGCTGTATCTTGCCGCCACCGCACTGGCGTTCCTCGCATTCGGCGCCTGGTCCTTCCGCTGGCGCATCGACTGAACTGACTTCAGGAGCAACGGCTTGCGTTTCTTCAGCGACAACACCGCCACCGCCTGCCCGGAGATTCTCGCCGCCGTCCGGGACGCCAACCACGGACTCGCCCAGGCGTACGGGGACGATGACTGGACCGCGCGCCTCGACGGCTGCTTAAGCGCATTTTTCGGCACCGAGGTGCGCTGCTTTGCGGTCGCGACCGGCACCGCCGCGAACGCCTTGAGTCTCGCCACGCTGAGCCCGCCCTACGGAGCTATTTTTGCGCACCAGGAAGCACACATCGCGTGCGACGAATGCGGTGCGCCGGGATTTTTCTCCGGCGGTGCGCAACTGGCGCTGCTGCAAGGTGAGCACGGCAGACTTCTGCCCGCCACCCTCGCCGCGGCGCTCGCAGCGCGTCCTGTTGACGTTCATTGCGTACAGCCGGCGGCGCTGTCGCTGACCCAGGCCACCGAGCTAGGCACCGCTTACCGCAGCGAGCAGATCGCGCAGCTCTGCCAGCTCGCGCACGGTCGCGGTCTCAAAGTACACATGGACGGCGCACGCTTCGCGAATGCGGTCGCGTTCCTGGGCTGTCATCCCGGGGACATCAGCTGGCGCGCCGGCGTCGATGTCCTGTCCTTGGGCGCGACCAAGAACGGCGCCCTGGCTGCCGAGGCGGTGGTGTTCTTCGAGCGCACGCTGGTGCGCGACTTCGA
>DASWUP010000101.1:0-8140 GCA_036401635.1 Steroidobacteraceae bacterium | reverse complement strand
CGTGGCCGGGGAGGAGATCGAGGCGCGCCTCGCCCGCGGCAGCCTCAGGGCGCGTGTCACGGGCCAGAAGCAGGAGCGCTAGCGTGCCCGGCAGCGGCAGACAGTGCAGCCAGGGCGCGCGGCGCGCACTGCACCGTGCAGCACGCCGGGTCGCGCCAGCGCTGCTGTGGGGCGCCGTCCTGCCGGGCCTGGCGGCGGCGCCCGACTCGCCCGCGGCCCCAGTGTTGCCGCTGGCGGAACCTGTTCCGGGCGGCGTGGCTGTAGTGAGCCTCGACGTACCTGCCGGGCGCGCGCCGCTCGTGACCTTCGACGAGCAGCGCGTGCTGGTGCTGCCGGTGGAGGGGAAATGGCTCGCCGTGGTCGGTATCCCTCTGTCGCGCGAACCTGGGCGCGCCGAGGTGCGCGTGCATGGGGGCGCATCGGCCGACACCGCAGTGGGGTTCGAAATCACCGACAAGCAGTACAGTGTGCAGCGCCTCACGGTCGCACCGCGTCAGGTGAACTTGTCAGCGAAGGACCTGGCGCGCGTCAAGCGCGAGCGGCCACGCATCCTGCGGGCCATCGGCACGTTCTCGGAGAGTGTGCCGACGACTCTGCGGCTGCTGCAGCCGGTCGCCGGCATCCGCTCGAGCTCCTATGGCTCACGCCGGGTGTTCAACGACGAGCCGCGCAGTCCCCACACCGGCATGGACATTGCGGCAGCGGCCGGCACGGCGGTAGGGGCCGCGGCGGACGGCCGCGTGCTCGACACCGGCCATTATTTTTTCAACGGCAACACGGTGATCCTCGATCACGGTGCCGGCCTCATCACCATGTATTGCCACCTGAGCGCCATCGGCGTGAAGTCGGGCGAGCGGGTCAAGGCGGGGGCCGTCATCGGCAAGGTGGGGTCCACGGGACGCGCAACCGGTCCGCATCTGCACTTCGGGGTGGCGCTGAACGCCACGTTCGTCGATCCGGCGCTGTTTCTGGCACCGCTCACCCCGCCCCCGGACGAGTCGCATGATGGCTCCGGCTGACGGCGGGCGCGATAGCGCCTTCATGCGCATCGCGCTGGCGCACGCGGTCGCCGCCGGCGCGGGCGGCGAGGTGCCGGTCGGCGCCGTGCTGGTACGCGGTGAGGACATCATCGCGGCGGGCGGCAACCGGCCGATCGCCGGCCATGATCCGACCGCACACGCCGAAATCCAGACGCTGCGCGCCGGCGGTCAGGCTCTGGCGAGCTATCGGCTAACGGACACCACACTGTACGTGACGCTCGAGCCGTGCGTGATGTGCGCCTCCGCCATCGTGCACGCGCGCGTTCGCCGCCTGGTGTTCGGTGCATGGGATCCGCGCGCCGGCGGGGCCGGCAGCATCACCAACGTGTTCGCGCTGCCGGGACTCAACCATCGCGTCGATGTGTTCGGCGGCGTGCTCACGGATGAGTGCGCGCGTGTGCTGCAGGAGTTTTTTGCGCAACGGCGCGAGTGACTCGCTGCGCCAGCGCCGGGCCAGCGGCTGGGTGTGTACGCTTTAAGCCTCAGGCTCCGGGAGTGGAGCGGCGGGAGGCGTCCGGAATCGAGACGCCAGGGCCGGCGGGGGCGTGGCTGATCGTGCCGTTCTGTGTGGCCACGGCCTCTCCGGGCTGCCACTCCAGCAGCCTCAGATATCGCTGGATGCGATCAACGAACTGCACCGGTTCCCAGCCGCGCGCGTAACCGCGCTTGGCGCGGTCGTACCAGCGCTGCTGCGCGAGCAGCGGCAGGCGCTCACGCACGTCGGCCCAGGAGTCCGGGTTGTTGCCGAGGGCTTGGGCGATGATGCGCGCATCCTCCAGATGCCCGAAGCCCACGGTGTAGGCGGCAACGGTGAGCCAGGTCCGGTCGGGCTCCGGAATGCGCTCCGGGATCATCGCGCGCACCTGGGCGAGATAGCGCGCGCCCGCGAAAATGCTCTGCTGGGGGTTGCTGCGGTCCTTGATGCCCATGGCGTGCGCTGTGTCCGCGGTGAGCATCATCACCCCGTGGGCTCCGTCGCCGGATTCGGCACGCGGATCCCATTTCGATTCCTGGTAACCGATCGCCGCCAACAGGCGCCAGTCGGTGCCCGACTGCGTCGCCGCCTGCTCGAACCACGAGCGGTACTGCGGCAGCCGGTCGCCGAGGTGGGTCTGGAACTCGCGCGACTCCTCGTACGCAAAGCGCCGTGTGTCGCCGGATGACTGCTGCACGAGCTGCGCCAGGGTGCCTGATGCGCCGAGGCCGTGAAAGAAGGTGTTGACGTTCGCGAGCAGATCCGGCGCGCCGTGCCGCACCAGCCATTGCACCGGCCGCTCCTCCGGCAGCGCAAAGCCCAGCAGCACGTTCGGGTACAAATGATGGGCAAAGGAGAATTCACGCGCGTCGGTAATGGCGTAATCGGCGGCGCCGGCGTCAACGTCCTCCACCGGGTCGGCCGAGCTCGGCGCGGTCTCCACCCACTGCAGGGCGGGCGCGACGGTGCTCTTCAAGCGCTGCAGGATCCGTTCTTGCGGACTGCCGGCGCGCACGGCGAGTTTCGCCGCTTCCAGTTGCAGCGTGTCCCGCGGCTGCACGTGGCTGCGTCGGTAGACCACCAGCTGCGGGATACGCGCGTAGGGTTGGGCTGCGTCACCGGCGCGACTCCAGTCCGGCGTGTCGGTGAGCGATGCCGCGGCGATGTCGGCGCGGCCAGCGGCGAGCTCCGCCTGCATGGCGCCCTCGTTGGCGAGCGCGTACATGGTGAGTCTCACGCCCAGCCGCGCCGCGTAGGCGCGCGCCAGATCGTACTCCAGCCCCTCGGTGCCCTGCGCCCCCAGGTAGTAACACGTCGGCAGATTGAGCGTGACGACGCGCAGCTCGCCGCGCGCGCGAATCTGATCAAGGGTGGAGGGCGCAGTCCTGCCGCAGCCCCCGAGCCAGCTGAGCAAGGTGACGACGGCGGTGAGCGTGAATGCGCGCACGAACCCTCCCCTCGCGACGAGGGCTTTCCGCTAGAATACCAGCCCCGCAAAACCCGTGCGGAGCCGGAGAGGTACCGAAGCGGTCATAACGGCGCCGACTCGAAATCGGATGGTCGGGTAAAACCGGCACGTGGGTTCGAATCCCACCCTCTCCGCCACGAGCACCGCGCGGTGCGTTTACGATGTCGGTTTTTTCAACACCTCGCGGTAGGCCGCGGCGAATGCCTCGACAAACGTGTGGGGCAGATGATCCGCCGGCATCTCGATGAGATTGCGGTAGAACGTCGTGAACATTTCCCAGTACTGCGCCTTGTCGGCGGAGCGCGCTTTGCCGCGGCGTGCGGCGCGCTCGAAGCGCGCCTCGAGCTCCGCCGGGTCAAACCGGTCGAGGAATTCGACGAACGCGGCGCGTGTCGCCTGCGCCGTGGCCATCTCGTGAAGCTTGGCTTCGGTGACCGCTTCGCGCAGCCACTGCACCGAGTCGAGCCTGCGGCCTTCGTGCTGCACGAACAAGGCGATCAGCAGCTCCTCCACCATGGAGTTGGCGAGCGACGGACGCGGGTCGTCGGGTTCCTGCGGTGCGGATTCGATGCGATAGCGGTTGCGCGTTTCGCCGCGCGTGCGTTCCAAGTCCTTGAAGCCGACGAGCGCTTCGCGAAACAGCCGGCCGGCCAGATGCAGCAGCCGCCCCTGTGCCTGCCCCGGCAGGCGCGCGGGGTCGATGCCGGCGCCGCGGCAGAAGGCGTCCAGCCCGCTTTGCACGTCCTCGAGCGCACTCGCGGCTGCGCCGTTCTTCGACTCCCGTCCGAGCGCCTCGGCGAGACGCGCCATGCGCGTCCCGAGCGACTGCGCGCCGGGGCTGCCGAGCGGCAGAAATTCGGGCGCCGCCGTCTGCTGCGCCTCCTGTGTCCTGGCGAGCGCGCGCACCCTGCCGGAGTCCACCGACTGGCCGTAGGCGTTGACCGGCAGCACCTCGTCCGTCTCGTTCGCTGGCACCAGCAACTCCTGCACATCCAGCGGCGCGCCGATGTCAGGGTCGGGCGCGGGCCCGAGAGTGCGCAAACCGTGAATGCTGGTCGGTACCGCGGCGGCGGCGTCTTCCTGCGCCTGGTGCGCCTCGAGCGCCGCGACGATGTGGTACTCGCCCATGCGCAGCACGTCGCCATTGGTGAGCCGGTAGCCCCCCGAGCCGCGCCTGGCGAGCGGCTCCATGTCGTCGTTGACGTACACGCCGTTGGTGCTGACGTCCTGCAGATAGAAATGGCCTTCGCGGAACTGCACGCGCGCGTGATGCGCGGAGACATAGCGCAGCGGATCGGGCAACACCCAGTCATTATCGGCGGAACGGCCGATGGTGCCGCCGGCGGCGTAGAAAACGGCACTGCTGCGCTCCGCGAGCGTGCGGCGCTGATCACTGACAATACGCAGCCTGAGCATGGTTCCCCGACTCAAAGAAGAATCCGTCCGTTTGCGAGTGAGCTGTCGCATACGGGCGCCCCAGCGTCCCCGGCGCGCCCGGACATATAATGTCAGCGTCAAAACTAGCAGCGAGCCACCGCCCCGCCATGGCAACCAGTCACATTTTTCGCATTATGTTCGTGAATCAGGGCAAGGTTTACGAGGTCTATGCCCGCCGGGTGAGTCATGGAGAGCTGTTCGGATTCGTAGAGGTCGAGGAACTGCTGTTTGGCGAGCGCTCCTCGGTAGTCCTCGACCCCTCGGAGGAGCGCATCAAGGGTGAATTTTCCGGCGTGAAGCGCACGTTTCTGCCCATGCATTCGATCCTGCGCATCGACGAGGTCAAGAAGCACGGCGCCAGCAAGATCACGGCGCTGGAGGGCGGTGCCAACGTCGCGCAGTTCCCGATGCAGATGTATACGACGCCGCCGAGCGAGAAGAAGTGAGGCGCGGCGAGTCCATGCTGCAGCTTCCCGGTCCGCCGGCGCTGTCTGCATTCCGCATCGCCAAGCTCCTGGATCGCCTGCGCGAGCTCGAGCCGGCCGTCACCGGGCTCAGCGCGCGCTTCATGCACTTCGTCGAGCTTGCGCAGCCGCTGTCCGCGCTCGAGCGCGAGGTACTCGCGCAGCTTCTGAGCTACGGGCCGCGCATGCAGGCGCCGCCGGACCAGGGCGCGCTCGAGTGCGTGCTGGTGGTGCCACGCGCCGGCACCATCTCGCCCTGGTCGAGCAAGGCCACCGACATCGCGCGGGTGTGCGGCCTTCAGGGCGTGCGCCGCATCGAGCGCGGCATCGAGTACCGCGTGCGCGCCGCCCGGTCCCTGGGAAGCGAGCGGCTCGCGCGCCTGGCGCCGGTGCTGTTCGACCGCATGACCGAGATGGCGCTGCTGGATGCCGCGCAGGCGGCGCGCCTGTTCGATCATTCGCAGCCACAGCCACTCGCGCGCGTACCGCTCGCGGCGGGCCGCGCCGCGCTCGAACAGGCGGACCGTGCGCTGGGGCTGGCACTGTCGGTGGATGAGATCGACTACCTGCTGGCGAGCTTCGCGCGACTCGGCCGCGACCCGAGTGATGTCGAGCTGATGATGTTCGCGCAGGCGAACTCCGAGCACTGCCGCCACAAGATTTTCAACGCTCGCTGGATCATCGACGGGCAGCCGCGTGAGGAGTCGCTGTTCGCGATGATCCGCTACACGCACGAGCGCAGTCCCGCGGGGGTGCTGTCCGCCTACCGCGACAACGCCGCGGTCATCGCCGGCAGCGTGGGGGCGCGCTACTTCCCCGACCCACACTCCGGCGTTTACCGCGCCAGCGCCGAGCCGATCGACATTCTCATGAAGGTGGAGACGCACAATCATCCCACCGCCATCTCGCCCTTCCCGGGCGCGGCGACCGGCGCGGGGGGCGAGATTCGCGACGAGGGCGCCACCGGCCGCGGCGCGAAACCCAAGGCCGGGCTGAGCGGCTTCTCGGTGTCGAACCTGCACATCCCCGGGTACCAGCGCCCCTGGGAGCGTGAGTTCGGCGCGCCGGCACGCATCGCCTCCGCGCTCGACATCATGATCGAAGGTCCGATCGGCGCCGCCTCATTCAACAACGAATTCGGCCGCCCGGCGGTGTGCGGCTACTTCCGTACCTTCGAGCAGCGCGCCGCCGGCGACCCGCCGGAGCGCGTGCGCGGCTACCACAAGCCGATCATGATCGCCGGCGGCCTGGGCAATGTGCGCCGCGCGCACATCGACAAGGCCGAAGTGCCCGTGGGCGCCAAGCTGGTGGTGCTCGGTGGCCCGGCCATGCTCATCGGTCTGGGCGGCGGTGCGGCATCCTCGGTCGGCAGCGGCAGCTCGAGCGCGGATCTTGACTTCGCGTCCGTGCAGCGGGGCAATCCCGAGATGCAGCGGCGTGCGCAGGAAGTCATCGATCGCTGCTGGTCGCTCGGGCAGGACAACCCGATCGCGCTCATCCATGACGTCGGCGCCGGCGGCCTCTCCAACGCCGTGCCCGAGGCCGTGGCGCACAGCCAGCGCGGCGCGCGCATCGAGCTGCGCGCCATCCCGAGCGCTGAACCTGGCATGTCGCCGATGGAGCTGTGGTGTAACGAGGCGCAGGAGCGCTACCTGCTCGCGATCGGGGTGCAGGCGCTGCCGCAGTTTGCCGCCATCGCCGAGCGCGAGCGCTGCCCGTTCGCGGTGATCGGCGAGATCGACGCCAGCGGCCAGCTCATCGTGCGCGATGCGCTGTTTGGCGATGCGCCGGTCGACCTGCCGCTCGAGGTGCTGCTCGGCAAGCCGCCGCGGCTCACGCGTGACGTGAGGAGCGTAGTCGTGCGGCGCGCGCGCTTCGACGTGGCCCGCATCGAGCTGCGCGAGGCCGCCTACCGCGTGTTGCGCCTGCCGGCAGTCGCCGACAAGACCTTCCTGATCACCATCGGCGATCGCACCGTCGGCGGCCTCATCAGCCGCGATCAGCTGGTGGGACCCTGGCAGGTGCCGGTGAGCGATGTGGCGGTGAGCGTCGCCGACTATCAGGGCACCGCAGGCGAGGCGATGGCGATGGGCGAGCGCACGCCGGTCGCGGTGCTCGATGCGCCAGCCTCCGGGCGCCTCGCGGTCGCGGAGGCGATCACCAACATCCTGGCGGCGGATATCGATTCGCTGTCGCACATCCGCCTGTCGGCCAACTGGATGGCCGCCTGCGGCGAAGCCGGCGAGGATGCGGCTCTCTACGACACCGTGCGTGCCGTGGGCAAGGAGTTGTGCCCGCAGCTCGGTATCGCGATTCCGGTCGGCAAGGACTCGTTGTCGATGAAGACCGCCTGGAGCGAGGGCGGTGTCAACAAAAGCGTGGTGGCACCGGTGTCGCTGATCGTGTCGGCGTTCGCGCCCGTGCGGGACGTGCGCCGCACGCTTACGCCCGCCCTGCAGCTCGATGAGCGCCCGACGTCACTGTGGCTCATCGATCTGGCCGGCGGCCGCAACCGCCTGGGTGCCTCGGCGCTGGCGCAGGTATATGCCGAGCTGGGCGAGGAACCGGCCGACCTGGATGAGCCGCGGCGGCTCACGCACTTCGCCGCGGCACTCGCCGAGTTGCGCGCCGCGGGCATGCTGCGCGCGTATCACGACCGCTCCGACGGCGGGCTGTTCGCGACGCTGCTGGAGATGGCGTTCGCGGGACATTGCGGGCTGGACATCGCGTTGCCGGCGGCGCGCGGCACGCCGCTGGCGCAGTTGTTTGCCGAGGAGCCCGGCGTGGTGGTGCAGATCCTGGCCGGGGATGAGCCGAGGTTCGCCGAAATTCTGGCGCGCCATGAGCTCGCCGATGCCGCCCTGTACCTGGGCGCGCCGGTGAGTGAGCTGCGTGTGCAGATGAAGATCGGCGAGGCGCAGTTCGATGAGTCCTGGGCGGATCTGAGGCGTGCGTGGTCTGAGACCTCGTGGCGCCTGCGGCGGCTGCGCGATGATCCACAATGCGCAGACGAGGAGTTTGCTGCCCAGAGCTCCGAATCAGATCCGGGCCTGTCGGTCGCGCTGAGCTTCGATCCCGAGGAGGACATCGCCGCCCCCTACGTGGCGCGCGGCGCGCGCCCGGCGCTCGCCATCCTGCGCGAGCAGGGCGTCAACAGCCACACGGAGACCGCGGCGGTGTGCGAGCGCGCGGGTTTCGCGGCGCACGATGTGCATATGACCGACCTGCTCGGCGGCCGGCGCTCGCTCGCGGAGTT
>DASWUP010000100.1:0-2476 GCA_036401635.1 Steroidobacteraceae bacterium | reverse complement strand
GAGCAGTCCCTGGGCACCGGGCGCCGGGCCTGGTGGTTTTTCGGGCTCATGGCCGGCCCAGAAGCCGCAGCGCCGACAGGGCGAGCATCGCACCGGTCGCCCGATCGAAGCGCGCGCGCGCTTTCGTGTCGCGCAACATGTTGGCTGCCAGGGAGCCGCTGCCCGCCCACAGCGCGAGGCACACGTACGGAATCACGATGAACAGCACGATGAGCGTTGCCAGAGACACCGAATGCGTGTCGCCGCGCGCCGCCGCCGTAATCGTCAACACCAGGATCCACGATTTTGGGTTGAGGAACTGAAAGAGAAACTACCCGGTCATGTGCCCCGCTCTGTGGCGCCAGGCCGGGCGTCCCAAAGATCCTGCGGAGTTGGTCGGGTTGCGACTGCTGCATGATCGCGATCCGAGCACGAGTTGGCAGCTGTGGCGACAGAAATACGGTCCCGCCGCGCGCGGCGCGGGCCCCGCTTTGCTTCCTCCGACCTTGTCCTGCGTGCCGCGGCACAGGGCCTGGGAGTCGCGCTCGCCCGTCATCGTCTGGCGCAGGAAGACCTCGCGTCGGGCGCACTGGTGCGCCCCTTCGAAACGCGCGCCGTCGAACTTGGCACAGGGTACTGGATTGTCCGCCCTGCGGCACGCACACCGCGCGAGGCGCTGAAGATCCTGGTGGCGTGGCTGCGGCGAGAGGCCGGGGTGCAACGCGGCGCGCGCAGTGCTAGCGCTTCGAAACCAGATGCCGGACGCCAGCGATGAGCCGCTCGACCTCATCGGCAGTCGTGTACGCGGCGCAGCCGGCGCGAACGAACCCATCCCGTTCATGGCCCAGCACTCGCGCAACAGTGGCCGCGTAGAAGTCGCCGTGCGATACAAATACGCCCCGGCCCGCGAGCGCCGTGGCCACGTCGCCCGCATCCCGTCCGGCGAGTGTGAACGAAAGGGTGGGCGTGCGGGCGCCGCCCGGAGCCACACCGTAGAGTTCCACTCCGGGAATTGCGCGCAACCCATCCCACAGCCGCTCCAGCAGCTCCGCTCCGCGCTCCTGCAGGCATGCCGACACGTGACCGAGCCGCTCGCGACGTGGCAGGTCAGCATCCGCGAGGGACGCAAGAAAGTCGACCGCGGCCGCCGCCCCCACGATGCCCTCGTGATTCAGCGTGCCTGTCTCCAGCCGATCCGGAGGAAGCGAGGAGGCAGGGTCGAGCCTGGGTGCATCCAGTCTTGCAAGCAGTTCGCGTCGCCCCCACAGCACCCCGACATGCGGTCCGTAGAACTTGTAGGCGGAGCAGGCGAAAAAATCACAGTTCCAGGCGCCGACGTCCGCCATGTGGTGGCTGGCGTAATGAACCCCGTCGACGAACACCAGCGCACCCACCGAATGCGCCTGCTGCACCAGCCGCGCCACATCGGTGATCGTTCCCAGCGCGTTGGAAGCGGCCGTCACCGCCAATAAGCGCGTTCCGGAGCTGAGCTTCCTCGCGACGTCTGCTTCGTCGAGGCGCCCGTCCTCGCGTCGCATTTTGATGGTGCGTACCTCAACGCCGCGCTCTTTCGCGAGGGCCCGCCAAGTGTCGGAGTTCGCGTGATGGTCGAGCTCGGTCACGACCACCACGTCGCCCTCACCCCACTCGCGCCCGAGTGCCCGACCGAGGTGGAACGTGAGCGTGGTCATGTTCGCTCCGAACACGATCTCGTCCGGAGAACCCCCGATCCAGTCCGCCAGCGCACGGCGTGCCTCAAGCAGTGCCCGGTCGGTTTCCTGGCTGGTCGCAAACGCCCACTGAGTGTTGGCGTTGTGGTGCAGCAGGTACTCGACCATCGCCTCTGCCACCCGGCGCGGGACCTGCGTCCCGCCCGGACCATCGAAATAGGAAACCGGGTGACCGTTGTGCCTGCGTGCAAGCGCCGGAAAGTGGCTGCGTATCTGTTCGACGCTGGCAACGCGCGACATGTTGGAGTCCTCAGGCACTCATCGGGAGGTTCGAGCTGCACATTGATACTATCCTCAACCGCTCTGAGGAGGCCAATGGGCGCGAGCGCCGCGGCGATCGGCGCCGCCGGCCCCTTGGCACGTGAGTAATTTCTACTGGAGCAATGGTATGGCAGCAGAGCGCCTTCAGCAGTCCCAGCCCCTGTATCTTGAGGATCTGGCGCCGGGCCAGCGCTGGGTGAGCGGCACTTACCTCGTCGAGGAAGCCGCCATCAGGGCATTTGCGGAAGCATTCGACCCGCAGCCGTTTCATCTGGACCCGGCAGCGGCGCAGTCCACGTTCTTCGGGGGACTGGCGGCGAGTGGCTGGCACACCGCCGCCATCAGCATGCGGCTGTTGGTGACCGGAGGCCTGCGCCTGGCCGGTGGTCTCATCGGAACCGGCGGGTCGATCAGCTGGCCAAAACCTACCCGTCCGGGTGATGTCCTGCGGGTAGAGAGTGAAGTCCTCGAGGTCAAACCGTCGCGTTCGCGTCCGGATCGCGGCA
>DASWUP010000099.1:0-6568 GCA_036401635.1 Steroidobacteraceae bacterium | reverse complement strand
GGTTTCTGTGCCGGTCAGGATCTTAACGATCGGGCCGTTATCCCGGGGGGTGCGCCGCCGGATCTGGCCGCATCGATCGAGAAAAACTACAAGCCACTGGTGCTGGCCCTGCGTGCGCTGCCGATGCCGGTGATCGCGGCGGTCAACGGCGTGGCGGCCGGTGCCGGCGCCAATATTGCGCTCGCCTGTGATCTGGTGATCGCCGCGCGCTCGGCGAGCTTCGTGCAGGCCTTCTCCAAGCTCGGTCTGGTGCCCGATTCCGGCGGCACGTGGTTCCTGCCACGCCTGGTCGGCCCCGCGCGCGCGCTGGGGCTCGCGCTGCTCGGCGAGAAGCTCAGCGCGGAGCAGGCCGCATCCTGGGGGTTGATCTGGCGTTGTGTCGAAGACGCTGAACTCGCCGGCGTGGTCGAGGATCTGGCGCGGCAGCTCGCCGCCGCGCCGACCCGCGGGCTCGCCCGAACCAAACAGGCCATTTACGAGGGCCTGAGTCGCACCCTGCCGCAGCAGCTGGATGTCGAGCGCGACTATCAGGGCGAGCTCGGTCACAGCATGGATTACGCGGAAGGGGTCAGCGCCTTCGCCGAAAAGCGCACCCCGCGCTTCACGGGACGCTGAAGTCTTCCCGCCATGGGTCTCCCACCGGACACGAGCAGCAGGGCGCAGCGCCGGGCCGAGCGCGCGTCCGCGGAGCTGTTCGAGCGCGATCGCGCCTCACAGGCACTCGGAATGCGCATCATGGATGTGCGTCCCGGGTGGGCGCGTGTTGTCATGATGGTGCGTGGCGACATGGTGAACGGCCATGCCGTCTGCCATGGCGGTATCGTCTTCGCGCTCGCTGACAGCGCGTTTGCCTTTGCCTGCAACTCGCACAATGAGAACACCGTGGCTGCCGCGGCCACGATTGATTTTCTGGCGGCAGCCCGCGAGGGCGACGAACTCACGGCCGAGGCGAGCGAGCTGTGGCGGACGAAGCGCAATGGCATCTACGAAATCGTTGTTTCCAACCAGCGCGGCGAGCGCATTGCACTGTTTCGTGGACGCTCCTACCGCATTGACGGACAGGTCGTAAGCGGGGACTGAAGGATCATGCAACTTCAAAGTTTTGTTGCCGGTAAATGGCAAGCGGGCGCTGGCAACGGCGTCGCGCTGCGCGATGCCACCACGGGCGAAGTCATCGCCAGCGCCACCGCAAAGGGGCTCGACTCACGCGCGATGCTCGAGCACGCACGCGAGGTCGGCGGACGCGCGCTGCGCAATCTGACCTTCCACGAGCGCGCGGGGCTCCTCAAGAGGCTCGCCAAATTTCTCAGCGAGCACAAGGAGGAGTTCTACCAGCTGTCCTACGCTACCGGTGCGACCAAGAACGACTCCTGGATCGATATCGACGGTGGCATCAGCACCCTGTTCGTGTACGCGAGCAAGGGCACGCGTGAGTTGCCCGACAGCCGCGTGTACGTCGATGGCGGCGTGGAGGCGCTGTCAAAGGGCGGGACTTTCGTGGGGCAACACATCTGCCTGCCCCTCGAAGGCGCCGCCGTGCACATCAACGCGTTCAATTTTCCGGTGTGGGGCATGCTGGAGAAGCTGGCGCCCACGCTGCTCGCCGGCGTGCCGGTGATTGTTAAGCCGGCCACGCAGACCTGTTATCTCACCGAACGGGTGTTCAGACGGATGGTGGAGTCGGCGATCCTGCCGGAAGGCGCCGTGCAGCTCATCTGCGGCGCAGTGGGGGACCTGTTCGATCACCTCACCTGCCAGGACGTGGTGTCGTTCACCGGTTCAGCCGCCACGGCGCGCAAGCTGCGCGAGCATCCGGTGGTGAGCGTCAATTCGGTGCGCTTCACCTCGGAGACCGACTCACTCAACTCCTCGATTCTCGGTCCCGATGCCGCGTCCGGCACGCCGGAGCTGGAGCTGTTCGTGCGCGAAGTGGTGCGCGAGATGACGGTGAAAGCGGGGCAGAAGTGCACCGCGATCAGAAAGGCGATCGTGCCCGCAGGCCGCGTCACGGATGTCCTCGACGCCCTGCGTGCTGCGCTCGGCAAGATCGTCGTCGGTGATCCGCGGCTGGAAAACGTCCGGATGGGTCCCGTGGCCTCTTTGAGCCAGCGGCGCGAGGTTCTGGAGCAGCTCGGCAAGCTCAAGCGCGAGGCGCAAGTGGTGTGCGGCGATGGGGTGAGGGCGCAGCCCGTGGGTGCCGATGCGGACCGGGGCGCTTTCGTGACGCCCACCTTGCTGTATTGCCGCGAGGCGGGCAGCGCCCGGGCGATTCACTCGGTCGAGGCCTTTGGTCCGGTGTGTACGCTCGTCCCCTATGACACGGTCGACGATGCCATCGCTCTCGCCCGGCGCGGCGGCGGCAGTCTCGCCGGCTCGATCTTCAGCGCCGACGAGGCGGTCGCGGCGCAGCTGGTGCTGGGACTTGCGCCCTATCACGGTCGCATCGTGGTCGTGAATCGGCACTGCGCCAAGGAGTCCACAGGGCACGGCTCCCCGCTCCCACACCTGGTGCATGGCGGTCCCGGGCGCGCCGGGGGCGGCGAGGAAATGGGCGGCATTCGCGGTGTGATGCATTACCTGCAGCGCAGCGCCGTGCAGGGCACGCCCGATGTCGTCACGGCGGTGACCGGGCGCTGGGTGAAGGGCGCGCGCGAGCTCGATCCCGGAGTGCACCCGTTTCGCAAACCCTTCGGGGATCTTGCGATCGGCGATACCTTCAATTCCACAGAACGCGAGGTCACGGTCGAGGACATCGAGCGCTTCGCCGAACTCTCCGGCGACAGGTTCTACGCCCACGTGGACGAAGCTGAGGCGGCCCGCAATCCGCTGTTCGGGGGCCGCGTCGCGCATGGCTACTTCCTGGTGTCGGCGGCGGCCGGGCTGTTCGTCGATCCGCCGTACGGTCCGGTGCTCGCCAACTTTGGGCTCGACGGTCTGAGATTCACCAAGCCGGTGAAGCCCGGCGATCGCATCAAGGTGCGCCTCACCTGCAAGGAGAAGTCCCTGCGCGCCGGCGCCGGCTATGGTGAGGTGCGCTGGGACACAGCAATCACCAACCAGAACGGCGAGGCGGTCGCGAACTACGACGTGCTGACGATGGTGAGCGAGAAGTCGGTACCCGACGCGTAGCCAAGCGGCGCAAACGCGCCACGCACCGCCGGGGACGCCCGAAGGCGGGCGTCCCGGTCACGGCATCAAGGCTTGGAGGCAGCAGCTTTCTTGCTGGGATCGTCGGCCGGGTTGACGTACGTGATGCCAAACGGACCGTTTAAAGTGATCTGTATCACGGCACCGGTCTTGGTCATCGCGAAATGATGCATGTTTGCCGGTGCGACGGCGTAACCTCCCGACGTCAGTGTCTTCGCCTGGGACTCCTCCAGCGTGTCACCCATTCCGAGTAAGAGGCTGCCCGTCAGGACCGTGACGTGCTCATCCGTCGGGTGCCAGTGCGGTGGAACTTTGTAACCGGCAGGCATTTTGATCCTGATAGTTATCAATCCGGTTGAAGCCGGATCACCCGCCAGCACGGCCATCTTCGCTCCGGGGGGCAATGCGGGCGGCGGCGGACCCCACTTGACGTCTTTTGCGCCACTGATCGGGGGGATGTGCTCGGCGGTCGCAGATGTCGCCGCAAGCCACATGACACCGAGCGCGGCGAGAGTGAATGAGAGTGTGGTCTTCATGGACGGCTCCCTTCTCGTAGTTTGACCTGGAATGTAGCAGCGGCAGTTGATCGTAGATGACCTCGCAGTCGCGACGCAATGCGTCTGACGTCGTTAGCACTTGCCGGGCGGATCGGACGCGAGCCGAAAGGCATGGCCGCGCGTCGACACCGCCTTTACCAGTGTCCACACGGCATCGCCCGGGCGCAGATTGAGGGCCTTGAGGGCGCTGTGCGTGATGCGTGCGAGCACGATCTCCCCGCCGCCCACGTCGAGTTGTACCAGCACCGCTCCGTAGTCGTCGTTCGAGATCGAGATCACGGTGCTCGCCAGAGCGTTGCGCACGCTCAAGCCCTGCACCGGCTGAGTCGCGAGGATCACGTCGCGCGCCAGCAGTTGCAGACGCACGCGTGACCCAAGCGGGGTATCGCGCAGGCTGACCTGCAGTGTGCCGGTTCCGACCGCGAGATCGGCGCTGCCGTGCTGCGGATCCAGGCGCGTGACGACGCCCTCGAGCACCGCGCCAACCAGGTCCGGTCCCACGATGCTCTGCAGCTCAGGCCGCAGACTCACATCGTTCACCGGCCCCTGCGCCAGCACCTTGCCTGCCTCCAACAGGACGACATGGGTGGCCAGGCGCAGGACCTCATCGAACTGGTGACTCACGTACACCATCGGGATTGCGAGGCGATCGCGCAGTGCCTCCAGGTAGGGCAGAACCTCCTCGCGGCGCGCGGCATCGAGCGAGGCCAGAGGTTCATCGAGCAACAGCAGGCGGGGCTGCGAGAGCAGGGCGCGCCCCAGCGAAACGCGCTGGCGCTCGCCTCCCGAGAGCTGGCGGGGCCGGCGCTGCAGGAGCTGCGCCAGCCCCAGGAGTGAGACGACCTCGTCAAAGCCGATGATCTGTGGCGCGCCGCGCGCACGCTTCTCGCCGTAGCGCAAGTTGCCGTTGACGGTCCGGTGGGGGAACAGCCGCGCGTCCTGGAACACGTAACCGATGCGCCGGCGCTCGACCGGGACTGCGATCCCAGCGCGCGTGTCGGTCAGGACCTCATCGTCCAGCCGGACCTCACCGGCATCCGGCGCAAGCAGCCCCGAGATGATGTTGACGAGCGTGGTTTTGCCGCTGCCGGAGCGGCCGAACAGCGCGATAATCCCCGGCGTGGGCGCGGCAAACGTCGCCTCCAGCAAGAATGCCGGGCGATTCCTGACCACCGAGACGCGCAACATGCTAACGGCCCAGCAAGCGCCGCACGCGCCGTACCAGCACTTCAGAGGCCAGCAGTCCCAGCAAGCCCAGCCCGAACGACAGCACCGCAAGCCGCAGCGCCAGCGTGTCGCCGGTGGGTGACTGCATCGCGGTGTAGAGCGCAAGCGGAAGCGTGCGGGTCACGCCGGGAATGTTGGAGGCGAAAGTGATGACTGCGCCGAATTCGCCCAGGCCGGCGGCAAAGGCGGTGACGGCCCCCGCCAGGATCCCGGGCAGCATCAGCGGCAGGGTGATGGAGACAAACCGGTCCACGGGAGCTGCACCCAGCGTGCGCGCCGCCTCTTCCAGCCCGCGGTCCACGTCCTCGAGCGACAGGCGTATCGCGCGCACCATCAGCGGAAAGGTCATGACCGCGGTGGCGAGCGCCGCGCCCGCGGTGGTGAAGGCGAGCTCGATGCCGAAGTGGGCCCGCAGCCATTCGCCGATCGGACCGCGCGCGCCAAACAGCATCAACAACGTGTAGCCCACGGCCACCGGCGGCAGCACCATCGGCAGATGCACAAACACGTCAAACAGCATCCGGCCCGGGAAGCGTGCGCGAGTCAGAATCCAGGCGACCAGCACCGCCAGCGGCAGGCTGAACCCGACGCTGCGCACGGCCACCTCGAGACTCAGGCGCAAGGCCTCGAGCTCGGCGGAGCTTGGCAGGTCATTCATGGTGCCGGCTTAACTTAAGCTTGTTGTTACTGCCGGAACTGTCTCACGCGCGCAGGTGGCGCGCCACCGGATGCGACTTTCAGCCGAGTGTGGTGAACAATCCGCTGGCGCCGAGCACGAACAGCACGAGCCCGACGGTCGCGGCGGCCGCGCGCTGCGGCACACGGCTCGTGACCCATGCTGCTATCGGTGCCGCGGCGGCGCCGCCGATCAGAAGCGCCAGCACCATGTCATAGCGCATCGTCCCCAACTGCAGCCACAAAGTGAGACTGGTCGCGAGCGCTACGAAGAAGATCACGGCGTTGGACGTGCCGATGGCAAGGCGCGGCGTCACACCTCGCGCGATCATCGTTGAGGTGACGATCGTGCCCCAGCCGCCGCCGCCGATGGCATCGAGAAACCCGGCGATGCCTCCTAGAGCCGGCCCCTGCGCGCCCACGTCGAGCGGGCTGCGCTTCAGGATCACGCGGGTCAGCACCATGAGCGAGGTGACGAGCAGGTACGCCCACACGAACGGGCGCACGGAGTGCGCCGGCACGTGGGCGAGGAAGGTGGCACCGAGCACCCCGCCGATGACCCCAGGCACCAGCAGCGAGAAGAATATCCTGCGATCGATGTTGCGGAACCAGGCGTGCGAAGCGCTCGATACGCCGGCGGTGACCACTTCAGCGGCGTGCACGGTGGCGCTGGTGACGGCCGGCGGCACACCGAGCGCGGCGAGGATCGAGCTGGCGGAAATGCCGTAGCCCATGCCCACGCAGCCGTCGACCAGCTGGGCCACAAACCCCACTGCAATCAACCAGGGAACTTCAGGCGCCAGAGCCATGTGCTCGTGCTTTTAGAGCTATGGGGACGGCAGCGGGCGGCCCGGGCGCGTAGCCGGCGAGACCCTTCTGTACAAGCCATTCGCGGTTGAAGAGGCGCGACTGATACTTGGCTCCGTCATCGCACAGCACCGTGGCGATGGTGTGTCCGGGCC